>JAJYCM010000332.1 GCA_021778375.1 Bacteroidota bacterium | reverse complement strand
TGAAGTATTTCCGTAAAAATCTGCTGCACGCGCAATTAATGCCTTAATGTTACCTTTCTTAATCTCAGTCATCAATTGTTCGGCTATCTTTGCTCTGACTTCTCCTTTTTTGCTTGAAGGATTTATTGGGGTGTTTTCTTTCATCCACCCATTTACTTTACCGTACATATAAACATTATCAAAGAAAACTAACCTACAATTATTTTTCTTACATGCAGTAATTACGTTCGTCATTATTTTCGGCCATAGGTCTTGCCACACTACAAACTTATATTGCAAGCCAACAGTAAGATAAACCACTTCCGAATTTCTTACAGCATCCTCCGTTTGCGATGCATCCGATAAATCAGCTTTAAATAATTCATCTGTTGGATTAATAGGTTTTGGATTTCTGCTTACTAATCTAATTTTATCAGTGTACTGAGGAAGAATTTTTGCCAGCTCATTTCCTATTACACCACCTGCGCCTAATATTGTTTGCATATAGTCTCTCTATTTTATTACTCCTTACCCGAAGGGTCAACTTTATTCATATCTGCTTTCTAAGAAGTAAACCTTATTATTTAATCTGACTTATTGTAAAAAAATAATTAATAACCAAAGTTTCGCATAAATGTATTTCAACAGAAAAAAAATCCATATCTGTCATTCCCACTAAAGTGGGAATCCATTTTCTCGTTTGTTTTAGCAAAGTAGATACCCGCTTTCGCGTGTATGACATGCAGTTTTTACGATTTTGCGTAGCTTCAGTTAATAAGATAACAAGTTTTAATAATAAAATCCAAGAAGTGAAAAAAGATTTGTAAATTTCCCAACTCCAGCATTTCAATACTACGGTGCCCAACGACTACACTAATAAAGGAATCCGTTTTTGCTGGTTTGTAAGGAATAATGATTCTTTGTAGGCAAATATAAATGTTATTTTTTTGAACTACCTTAGTGCTATTCTTCTTCCAACAACTTTTTTATTTCAATCAATATTGGACTCCAGCCGCCGCCTTGTACTGTTTCATTGTATCGTTTTTCTCCGTCACCTACTTTTGAATAATCTCCCTGACTTACAGTTAAATTGGTTTCTCCGTTTTCCTCTGACAGGGTGTAAGTTACGTTGAGATAGTTTTCTGGTATATCGGGAATTCCTGAATTTGTATCTATAGTAGTGTACTCTAAAAATTTCTGAGGCTCTATTTTGATAATGGTTCCTTTTACCGCCACCATTTCAACCCCTCCAAAAGTTCCTTTCCATAATAACGGACTTCCCGCTTTCCAATCAGACACTGTTTCACATCCGAACATGTATTTTTTCGTTTGTTCCGGATTTGTCAGCACATCCCATACCCTCGAAGCCGGCGCCTGAATAACAATACTGTTCTTTACAATAAGTTGTTTGCTCATGCCAGTATCCTTACGAATTATTTTTATCTTTTATTTCAAAATACATCTTTTTGATTTTATAAAGTAAGTCATTGTAAGGATAATAGTTTTTACGAATATCACAAGGACTTATTTTGAAAAATCAAATTAAATAATTGAATAAAATATTTTTATATCCTAATTTAATAAATAATAAAAAGGGTAATTTTAAAATGAATACCTATAAAGTTAGTCTTTCAAGATTATATAATGTTATAGTCGATGCGCAGAACAAGGAAGATGCTAAACAAGCTGTTGAAACTTTTCTTTCAAGTTCTAAGGATATTTCTACTAAAAGAGATAAATTAGAATACCATTTTAAAATTAAAGAAATTGATATGACCTTAAATGATGTCTTTGAGGTGGAGGAAATAAGTGAGTAAAACACGATTATTTTATCCGACCGATATACTTGTCGAGGAATTCTTAAAGATTGCTCAAGAAAGAAGTTCTTCAGTAAATTTAATTCAAGTATTAAAAGCCAGAGTTTACAAAATAGGCGAGTCAAATGTATTAATAAGGGCAGCGTCAAAATCTACACGTAATAGGTACTTCTTTGGTTTAAATTATATTACTGTTGAAGAGATGGCTAATTTGGACAATCCCTTTATAGCTTTTATTTGTGGATCATTAGACAGAATATTGATTTTACCTGCAACAATTCTTTTCAATAATTTAAAGAATATTAGTCATGATAGAAATGGTGAATACAAAATCAATCTTGATGACAAATTAAATATTATATTGAAAGGAAGTAATAACAGGTTAGAATGCAATGAATATATAAATGGATGGGACCTATTATTTGAACCTCCAAGTTTATCTCTTACGAAAAATACTGTTGAAGAAAGTCTACATTCTGTTATACAAGGAAGATTAATTGAAATAGGAAATATTAGAGGCTTCCAAACTTATTGCCCAAACAAATCAAAACAATTTAATGGTAAACTTCTTTCAGAAATATCAACCTTGACAACGTGCCCAGAATTGCAATTCTCAGATTATAGTTTACTCAGGCAAATAGATGTTTTGTGGTTTAGAAATAAAAATCTTAATCTTATACCTGAATGCGCTTTTGAGGTTGAATTATCTACAGGAACATGGTCCGGTGTCGGAAGAATGTCAACATTATTAGATTATGGAGATACAAAATTATTTGTTGTTTCCGATGACGAAAGGAAATACAAAAAAATTCTAAACACTCTACCACTTAAGATCGACAGATATAAACATATTAAAACTCAACTTATTGGAGATTTATATTCTGCCGAATTACAATTAAGAGAATTACGGTTTGATGTTGGCTTATAATTTATAAATTTCAAGTAATAAAAAAGAAATTTACCGTTCTGTGTAATGACCTAGATTTTTCTTTAACCTTTATTTGTCCTACCACATTGATCGAATTTATAAAATATTTTTTCTCCCCTAATTCATTACCAATATTAAAGAGAATCCAATTTGCCTTATATTCAACAAAATAATAATTATTTTACATCCCTAAATTTTTCTTAATTACTAAAATTGAATCAATCTTATGCTATGTTTATTTTTTAACTTGTTATTCTAAAGTTTCTAACCAGAGCAAAATTAAAATTTAACAAAGAGGACTCGCTTTCGAAATATCTATACCTTTCTATTAAGTCTTTCAAACAGATAATAAATACAGATAAACAAGGAATCTTAATATGCACTTTAAGGAAAATCTTTCCTTCACAATTTTATTGTTTTCCTTATTCACTTCTATAATCTACGG
>JAJYCM010000034.1 GCA_021778375.1 Bacteroidota bacterium | reverse complement strand
ATTTTGAAGGGAACTATTGCGGCTGATATAAATGCAAGTGGAACGTTAAAGAACTTAAACCTGGACCTTCTTAAGGTAGATTATTTGGATTCCCATCTTGAAGCTAAAGGAAATGTCCGTGAAATTACCGAGCCGGATGATATCTTTATTCGAACAAGTTTTTTTAACTCCAGAATTAAACCGGCTAATATTAATAAGCTGCTGCCGACATTATTTGGCACTCATACTTTTAATGCCGACATTGTGAATATTGATACTCTAACTTATTTAGGCAAACCGAACAATTTCACAACAACTTTATTTGCCAGGAGCGGCAACGGAAGTATCGACCTAAAAGCTGCGCTTGATTTACGTAAGAAAGATATGGGCTACAATGTCTCGTTTGATGCAAAAAAGATGGACATCTCTGCTTATGTCGGCTTTCCTCTTATTGTAAATTCTAATACAACCTTAAAAGGAACCGGACTCAATCCTGAAACGTTAAATTCCTCTGCAAGAATTATCGCTGATGGTTCCGTGATAAATAGTAAAAGATTGGATAACCTAAGGATTTCTGCAGATGCGCAGAATAAAAAAATAAAATTTGGGCTGGACGTTGGACACAATAATTCTCTCGCTTCTTTTACTGGAACGTTTGACTTGAACAAAAAAAATGACCCAGTTTACGATATAGCCGGCTTTGTTAAAAACTTGAACCTTGCAGACTTTATCCCTGACTCTTCTTTCCAAAGCAAAATCAATTTTACTGTAAATGCAACCGGTGATAATTTTGATATTGATAAGGCAAACCTTTTCCTCGATTTGAATGTCTATAATTCAATTATTCAGGGCAGTCCATTCGATAGCACTCGAGCAATTGTGGATATCAGAAGCAACGATAACGGTGAAAGAATTATTAACCTCGTTTCGGATTTAGCGGACGTTACGTTTCAAGGAAAATTTTCAATTAAACAGACATTAAGTTTATTAAGTAACGAATCCGGTTTGATTGCTAAAGAAGTTAAGTACAAGCTAAATGAAATTTTCCAACCGCAAAGTAATTTTAATAAGCAAGTTCAAACCGGTATATCAATTCCTATCAACAAAAAAGTAAATACTTCTGCTTACTCCAGTTCCAACATTAAATATCAAGTTGAGTTTAAGAGTTTTGCTCTGATTTCCATCTTTATGAGAAATAACCATTTAAGTCTTAGCGGAAACTTAAATGGCGAAATAAGAAATAACCCGGACAGTATTTACATTTCACTCGCCGCTAACTTTGACTTCATTAAATTCTGGAACGATCGGGATGTTTTCTTTACATCAGGATTAAACTTTAATATAAATTTGTCCAATAACCTTTTGGCGCAATCACTAAAAAATATAAATACAAATGTTTCACTTAATGCCGGTAGAATTTTTTCTGGCTCCGATATTCGCGATCTGTCATTCAAAATGAATTTAATTAATGAAGTTGCCAACCTAAATTTTAGGGCTAATGTGCAAAACAAAATTGACGTCCGCTTAGCAGGTAAGGTTGGTTTTATGGGAAACATACTCCAAGCGGATTTTGATAGCCTGGTGATGACATATAATCGGTTTACTCTGCAAAATAAAAAGAAAATGTCGATACTTTATTCGCAGGATAGAATTGACGTGAAAAACTTTACTTTAGAAAGAGATAGCTCTATTATTGATGTCGAAGGGTTTCTCTCTCGCACCGGCAATCAAAATTTGAACATAACAATTTCAAAGCTTAGTGGATTTGATGTCGGCACGGACCTCTTTAATATAAATCCCGAAAATGACCTTGATGCTAACTTAAATCTTTTTGCAAACATCACCGGTAATTTTTCGGCGCCGGTGATAAAATTAAATTTTGATGCCCGTGATGTTTCCTTTAAGGATCAAGCCTTTGGTTCTTTGAAAAGCCAATTAAATTATGCCGATCAAAACTTAAATGTTGATTTAAGATTTTTAGATTCTACTTTGAATGATGCAAAACCAACTCTACTTCTTACCGGAAACGTCCCCATTGATCTTTCTTTTACCGGTGTTCAAGAAAGAATAATAAAATCGAAACAGATGGATTTAATGCTTACGGCGAATAATTTTAATTTATCCGCCCTAGGAAACATAATTCCAAAAGTAAGCAAACTAAGGGGGCTGGTTAATGCAGGCTTAAAGCTTACCGGAACCATCGATGAACCTATTCCCATCGGGCAGTTTGCGATTACCAATGCTGGTTTTCTGCTCGATGCAAATAACCTTGCTTATAATGCCGGCTTAAAGGTAAGTATTGATAATCAGTCTCTTTCGGTTGACAGCTTGTCGATTGCAAATAGCCCGGATACTAAGAACGGCGGTACAATTCGCGGTAACGGGAAAGCTACTTTAAATAATCTTAGCATAACCTCTTCACAATTTAAAATAAATGGAAACTTAAAAGTATTAAGCGAAGATTCTAAAGCGGTCAGCCCCGCCGTTTATGGTGAACTTGTTATCGCAACTAACGGCGACATTGCATTTACGGCAGATTCTACTGGAGAATTTTTACATGCTCCGATCATTATTCAAAATGCACAACTTACTTTTCCTCCGGTTCAGTCGGGGTATCAAAATTCTGCAAGTAATTTTATTTACCGTTATGTATCCGACACAACCAAAACGAATAAAAAAGAAATTGATTTTGAAAACTTGGTTAAACTTTCTCAAGCCCATAATGCAGGTAAGAAATTACATGCCGCCAAAAAAAGATATTTTAATTACAGCATAAATGTTGAAGTTCAGAAAGAAGCTACGTTGAAGTTTGTAATTTCAAAAGAGCTTAATCAAAGTTTAACCGCTCTGTTAAAGGGTAATTTCCAGTATGAAAATATTAATGGAATGACAAATGCTCAGGGCGAGTTGACTTTGCTTGACGGATCAAACCTTGAGTTTCTAAAAACATTTGATGCCACTGGCACTATCAGATTTGAAAGCGAACTTAGTAATCCTTATTTGAATGTGGTTGCAACTTATATAAATTATTATATTCCTCCCACAGCTCCCAATACCGAGGAGAAGGTTGCGATTAAGGTTAAATTGAAGGGACCATTAAAAGACCTTTCCAAAAATTTTATTCAAGACAAGAATAATATTTCAGTTTATGTCGGCACAGATAATATAAATAATGATGTATCCGATCCTACCAAAGATGTTTCCGATGCGGTAATGTTTATATTGCAGGGGCAGTTTGTTGCAGACTTAACACCCCAACAGCAATCAACAGCCTTAAGACAATCCGGCGCCATAACTGGCACTGCTACTTCATTAGCTGGCTCGTTGTTAGGCGGGTTCTTAAATCATTACCTTGGCGATTATGTTAAAGGTGTAGAACTAAGAAGCGTTGGTTCAACAACTAAATTTAATCTAGTCGGTAAAATTAAAGATGTAAAATATACAATCGGCGGGTCGACAGATGTATTTCAGGATCTTAGCCAGGCGAATTTTAAAATAGAATATCCTCTATATCAAAGTTTGCTGCTAAAACTTGAGCGGAAAGATGCAATAACTCAGACAACCATTTCCAGCGAAATGATTAACGAGATAGGTTTACAATATAAATTCGAGTTTTAATGAAAAAGAAAATTATAGCGTTTTTTAAGAAGAATCCCGGAAGAGATTTTAAAAGTAAAGAAATCGCAAAGAAGCTTGATCTAACTTCAAATTACGAATACGATTCTCTCAAATCTGCAATGTATAGTCTATTTGAAGAAGGATTTCTTTTGAAGTCAGGGAAAAATTTCCGGCTTAACCGCATTCCTTCATCAAACACAGTCAATGGCGTGCTTCAGATAGTTAACGGAGGGTTTGGATTTGTTGTGGTTAAAGACTCCAAGATGGGAGACATTTTTATCTCCTCACGCAATATGGGCACAGCATTTAATGGCGATACGGTTGAAGTATCTTTGTTCGCTAATCAAAAAGGAAAAAATATTGAGGGGCAAATTATAAATGTCATTAAACGGAATAAAGAAGAAATCGTGGGAACTCTCCATAAATCAAAATCATTTTATTTCGTTAAACCTGATGATACCTCTTTTCAAAGAGATATTTATATCGATAGTGAAGAGCTTGGCGGCGCCGTTGAAGGCGACAAGGTAATTGCCGGAAAAATTAATTGGGATTCTTCCATGCTGAATCCGGAAGGAAAAATTGTCGAAGTGCTTGGAAAGTCCGGTTCCTTTGATACCGAAGTTGCATCCATTGCTAAAGAATTTGAGCTTCCTTATAAATTTACCAACAAAGTTCTTGATGAAGCTGAAGAGATAAGTGAAAAAATATCCGAAGATGAAATTCACAATCGCTTAGATTATCGGAACAAGGTTGTTTTTACAATCGATCCTGAGGATGCTAAGGACTTTGATGATGCTCTTTCGATAGAAGAGCTAGAGAACGGAAATTTATCTGTCGGCGTTCATATTGCTGATGTTAGTCACTACGTTCGATTTAATTCAGGAATTGACGGCACCGCGTTGAAACGTGGTAACAGTGTTTACCTTGTTGGAAGGGTAATCCCTATGCTGCCCGAAAAACTTTCAAACAATATTTGCTCCTTAGTTCCGAATAAAGAAAGACTAACTTATTCTGTTATCGCTGAGATAACGAAGCGGGGCAAGCTCGTCAGTTATGAAATCAAAAAAAGTGTCATCAACAGCAAACGCCGCTTTACTTATGATGAAGTGCAAGAGATTATTGAAAAAGGCTCAGGGGATTATTATAATGAAGTTTTGACCTTAAATAAACTCGCTGAAACTCTTAGGAAGAAAAGATTGAAAGAGGGAAGTATAGAATTTTCAACGCCTGAAGTAAAATTTGTACTTGACGAAAACGGCAACCCCACACGTGTATACAGAAAAGAAATCAAGCAGAGCAATATGCTGGTGGAAGAATTTATGTTGCTTGCAAACCAAATAACTGCAAAGCACATTGCTGCACCGGTTAAAGGCGAACCCAAACCGTTTATATATCGAATTCATGATTTGCCCGATAATGAAAAAATTAATGAATTTGGAAAGTTTGTAAAATCGCTTGGTTATACTTTTAATCCATTGGCATCTTCAAAGTCAAATCAATTTCAAACTTTAATTGAGGAGGTAAAAGGAAGTCCCGAAGAAGTTTTAATAAACGAGCTTGCAATTCGTTCAATGGCAAAAGCAATTTATTCGACAAAAAATATAGGGCATTATGGCCTTGGTTTTAAATATTACACCCACTTCACCTCGCCCATTAGACGCTATTCAGATTTAATAGTCCACAGACTACTTTTTAAATATCTTGAATCAAATTCATCTATTCATTATGCGCTGCCCCAGCTTGAGGAAATTAGTCAGCATATTTCTGCGTGCGAGCGTAACGCCGTAGAGGCAGAAAGATTATCTGTCAAGATAAAGCAAATTGAATATCTTCAAAATCATATCGGGGATGAATTTGATGCTTTAATTTCCGGCATTACTCACTTCGGAATTTTTGTAAAAATCGCTGAAATCCTGGCGGAAGGTTTAATTAGACTGCGCGATATGGAGGGAGATTTCTACGTTTATGATGAAAAAAATTATGCATTAATTGGAAGAAGAACTAAAAAACAATTTCGGCTTGGCGATAAAATTACAGTCAGGCTGGTTAGAGCAGACATGGAGAAATTAGAGCTAGATTTTATCATTTTGGAATAAAACCGGGAAAGTTCTATGCGGAAATTTTTAACGCGAATAAGCATATTTCTTTTTTTTATCCAGATTATTGCATTTGCTCAGTTCGGACAGAATAAAGTTCAGTATAAAAATTTTACCTGGTATTATATTCAAACTGATCACTGTGATATTTATTTCTCCGCCAAAGGCACCAGTCTGGCTGAGTTCGCTTCCAAGGAAGCCGAAAAATCTCTTAAGGAAATTGAAAAAAGTTTTAACTATAAAATTAATAACCGCGTCACTATCATAATATATAATTCTACAAATGATTTTCAGGAAACAAATGTTACTGACCAATATCTAAGCGAAGGTATCGAAGGCTTCACAGAACTTTTTAAGAATCGCGTTGTAGTGCAATTTATGGGGTCATTTCCTGAGTTTCAACACTTGATCCATCATGAGCTTACACACGCTGTAATGAATGATATGTTTTACGGGGGTTCATTCCAAAATATAATTTCAAATAATATTTCCTTAAATCTCCCGCAGTGGTTTAATGAAGGTATGGCGGAATATCAATCTTTATATTGGGATATAAACACAGATATGTTTATACGCGATGCAGTTGTAAATGAAACCCTTCCCAACATTGACCAGCTTCAAGGTTATATTTCTTACCGGGCGGGCGAATCAATCTTCCACTATATTGCAGAAAAATATGGAAGGGAAAAAATAGGTGAGATTGTAAACAAAATAAAGAATACCGGCAATCTTGAGGAAGGATTCAAAGCTGCAACAGGACTTTCATTAAAAGATTTTAACGAAAGATGGAAAAAGCATCTAAAAAAAATTTATTGGCCTGATATTGCTACAAGAAAGGACCCGGATGACTTTGCTAAAAGATTAACTGATCCAGAAAAAGGCGATGGTTTTTATAATACTGAACCTGCCATTTCTCCTCAAGGCGATAAGATTGCATTCATTTCAAACCGTAATTATTATTTTGATCTATTTATAATGAATGCTATTGACGGAACAATAATTAAACGGCTGATAAAAGGAAATCGTTCGGCGGATTTTGAACAACTTAACGTAGTTACACCCGGTCTAAGCTGGTCTCCGGATGAAAGTAAAATTGCCCTTTCTGCAAAATCGGACGGCAACGATATTATTTATATTATTGATGTCAACTCGGAAGATAAGATAACCCTTCCCGTAAAACTTGATGGGATTAAGAGCATAAGCTGGTCACCTAATGGGAAATATTTAGCTTTTATTGGGCACACCCCTTTTCAATCTGATGTTTACATTTATAATTTGGAGATTAGAAAACTTACTAATCTTACGAATGATATTTTTACCGATAACGATCCTTCCTGGTCCCCGGACAGCAAGAGAATTTTCTTCTCTTCTGACAGAGGAAATTATTTATCTGCAGCTGCTGTACCTGACAATTTTAAGGTTTATAATTACCAAAGTTCTCAGACTGATATTTATTCCATAGATATAAATTCCCAAGTGATTTCGCGAATAACCGATATGCCGTTTAGCAACGAAACTTGCCCATTAGTCGGACCTTCTGATGATGAGATCATATTTATTTCCGATCTTAATGGAATTAATAATATTTATAAGAAAAGAATAGAATTAACAAAAACTGACACTGTGAAAAGTATTTGCCTGCTCCCGGCTGTTCCGATAACAAATTCTTTGAACGGACTTTTCCAACTGTCTTTATCTAAGGATGGTAAGAAGCTTGTTTTTTCATCATTATTTAAATCATCTTTCAACCTCTTTTTGATGAACAATCCGTTCGAAGTTAAGCTGGATACGAATGAATTAATACCCACAGTTTATGAAGCAGAATTGATTAAAAAGAGAGCATCTGATAAATTTGTAAAAACAAAACCGGAAATAGTAGATTCTCCAAAAACTTCTACTATAATTATTGAAGAAAGTAATGCCGATACAACAAGTGTATACGGAGATTCGGTTCAAATCGATTTTAACAATTATGTCTTTGGCAATAAAAATGATTATAGGTCTGATACTTTAGGATCGCAAAATTTAAAGTTCAAACTTGATGATAACCTCGATAAAAACGGCAACTACAAAGTGAACCGTTACAAAATTACTTTTTCGCCCGATATTGTTTATGCGAATGCTGGCTATAGTTCTCTTTTCGGTCTACTTGGAACTACAGTCCTTTCTTTTAGTGATGTATTGGGCAACTATAGAATTATAGCTCAAACAAGCCTTCAGATTGATTTAAAGAATAGCGACTACGGTTTAGCCTATTATTACTTGTCATCTAGATTGAATTACGGCATTGAAGGTTTTCATATGGCACGCTTCGCTTATCTATCAAGACTTACCGGAGCAAATTTATTCAGATTTAGAAATTATGGGGGAACTATTTCGTTAAGCTATCCTTTAAATAAATTTTACCGTATGCAAGGCGGGCTAAGCTTGCTTAATGTTACTATGGAAAATCTTGATAACCCATACGAACAAATGCAAAAAGCTACGTTCATTATACCTTCTTTAAGTTTTATACATGATAATTCTTTGTGGGGGTATACTTCACCAATAGATGGCACAAGATATAGATTTGATATTATGGGTAACCCCGGTTTGACGGGCAGTTCATTAAACTTTTATTCCCTACTAGGAGATTACAGAACATATTTTAGACTTTGGACGGATTATTCTTTTGCGTTTAGATTCTCAGGAGGATATTCCGGAGGAAATGATCCTCAAAAATTTTTTATAGGAGGAATTGATAATTGGATTAATAGAAGTTTTGCAACGGTAGATATTCCTCTTAATTCACCATCCGATTTTGCCTTTTTAACAGCAGCTCTTCCTTTAAGAGGATATGATTATGCTCAAGAAATTGGTTCGAAGTACGGTTTGGTAAATATGGAATTAAGATTCCCGTTAATTCGATATTTAATTACAGGCCCGCTTCCCATTTTGTTTAGCAATATAATGGGAGTAGCTTTTGTCGATGCCGGCGCTGCATGGAGTCAAAACAGAGGATTAAAACTTTTTCAAAGGGACTCGTTGAATGGTTTTGAATCGCAAGATTTATTAACAGGAATGGGCTTTGGCGCGCGAATATTCTTTCTTTATTTCCTCGTTAGATTTGATGTTGCTTGGGCTTATAATTATAACACATTTTCCCAGCCAAAATTTTATATTTCACTTGGAACGGATTTCTAATAAAAATTTTACACTCAAAAAATAAAATCAGGAAGCTTTTATCATTAAAAAATATTACTTGGCTGGCTTTACATTCGTTTTATTTACACTCTTTTGTGGAGAATTCTTATAATCCGTTTGGTAAAATCCTGTACCCTTGAAAATAGGTCCCGCTCCTGTACCGATTAGTCTTTTTACATTACCGTTGCATTTAGGACAAACATTTAAAGGTTCATCATTCATTTTTTGGAACATCTCAAATGAATAACCACACACATTGCATTTATAATCATATGTCGGCATTAACAACCTCAATAAAAATTTAATAACAAAGTTAATGAAAAATTCTAAAATTTTCTATAAATTAGTTTACTATGTTATCTTTAATACAACTAAGTTGTAAATTCTTTAATTTTACAAATAAAAATTATTATAAAATCTAAACGTGAAAAAATATTTACTACTGTTCGCATTAGCCTTTTTATTTTCAGGCTGCCTGAATTATATACAAGATGTTTATCTTTATTCTGATGGTTCGGGAAAAATGAAAATAACTTTTTGGACGAAGTTGCCGGACAATGAAAGCGTAAAAATTCTAGACAAGATCGGCATCTTTAATCCGGATTCTATTAGAAGTGAATTCTCCTCACCATACACTTCAATCAAAAATATAAAAGTTTACAGCGACACAACCGATAGCACTACTCATGCAATTGTCGATCTAACATTTACAAACATTGATTCCTTAAATAATACAAAAGCATTTGCGGCTTCCGAATTTTCTCTTAAAGACGGAGCTTCAAGACAAAAAATATTTTCGCAGTTTATCCCTCCAATTGCCACTGGATTTGGAATTAATGGAAGCGCATTTCACATTACTTATAAATATACTTTTGCCGGCGATATTATTACTCACAATGCTACCGATACGGATGGTAGAACCCTTATTTGGAATTATACTTTGGCTCAAATTGGGAGTGGAAAGACTATCTCGGTTACTTTCAGACCATTTAAGCTAAAAGAAACTCCACCATGGATTTACGCACTTTCCGGGTTAGTTTTACTGATTGTAATCATTTTTTTGGTAAGAAAAAAGAAAGATTAATTGGCTAAATAGCGATTTTTGAATGAGAGTCTAAGCATTTTATATACTATTTATTGACTTCCCAAATCGTTTTGTATATATTTCAAATCTATTTTTTTATTTATTTTTGAATAAGGTAAATGTCAGCAAGCAGTTATAAAGTTTTTTCGGGTAGTTCCAATCGCCCTTTAGCCGAAAAGATTGCTCAAAAACTTGGAAAACCATTAGGTCTTGCGGAATTGAAAAGATTTAGTGACGGTGAAATTTGGGTAAAGTATGGCGAAAACATACGCGGTTCGGAAGTTTTCATTATTCAATCTACTAACCCTCCGTCTGAAAATTTATTAGAACTTCTAATTATGGTTGATGCTGCTAAAAGGGCATCTGCCAAAAGAATTACTGCGGTTATTCCTTATTTCGGTTATTCAAGACAAGATCGAAAGGATCAGCCGAGGGTATCAATAACTGCCAAACTGGTTGCTAATTTAATTACTGTCGCAGGAGCAGATAGAGTTATGACGATGGATTTGCATGCTTCTCAAATCCAAGGTTTTTTTGATATCCCCTTCGATCATCTTTATGGGTCGACTATCTTTAGCGGTTTGTTTGATGAAATAAATGATAATTTAGTTGTGGTTTCTCCTGATGTCGGTGGTATTAAAATGGCGAGATCGTATGCTAAAAGACTTCATGCAGATTTGGTAGTTATTGATAAAAGACGACCAAAACAAAATCTAGCTGAAGTTGTTCACATTATCGGCAGCGTTGAAGATAAGGATGTCCTTTTAGTTGATGATTTAATTGATACTGCTGGAACATTTATCGGAGCTATTGAAGCATTGAAAATTAAAGGTGCGAAAGATATTTACGGCGCCATTACGCATCCGCTTCTTTCAGGACGTGCAATTGAAAGAATAAATAATTCGCAAATTAAAAAACTATTTGTTTCTGATACCATCCCATTAAGCAAAGAAACAGATACGGATAAGATTTCAGTTATCACAGCTTCGGATATTTTTGCCGAGGCTATTAAAAGAACATATCATAATGAATCGATAAGTTCACTTTTTGACATAGATAAAAGTTAATTAGATTTGGAGTTATAATGGAAAAAGTAGTATTGAGAGCAAAACTTAGAAGTTCTATAAGCAAAGCTTCGCGAAGCGATATTAGGAAAAATGGTGGTGTCCCGGGAATTTTTTATTCAAAACACGATAAGCCTATTGCAATAGAAGTTACCGAAAAGTCGATTAAACCACTTGTGTTTACTTCAGAAACTCATTTAATATCCTTAGAACTTGAAGGACAAGAAAACCACGAATGTGTAATAAAAGATATTCAATTTGATCCTGTAACAGATAGAGTTGTTCATTTTGATTTATTGGGATTAACTATTGGGGAAAAATTCCAATTGGAAGTTCCCATCCAGTATCATGGCAGCCCCGTTGGCGTTAAAGAAGGTGGAGTTTTACAACAGTTATTGCATAAATTAGAAATTGAATGCTTGCCGAAGGATATACCTCAGCGTCTAGATATAAATATACAAAATTTAAAGCTTGGCGATGCAATTCATATCAAAGATTTAAAATTTGAAAATATTACTATATTGAATTTGGAAGACAGTGTAGTTGTTGCAGTTACTCATCCTAAAGTTGAAAAAGAAGCAACTCCAGAAGAACTTGCTGCCGAAACTCAAACTCAACCGGAAGTTATAGGAAAAGTAAAGGCCGAAGAAGAAGAAAAGTAAAATTTATTGTGCGAATTATATTAGGAATTGGAAATCCAGGGAATCGATATAAAATCAATAGGCATAACGTAGGATTCATGTTCTTAGATTTTTTTGCTAATAATTATTCTGTAGAATTTATTCCTTCAAAAAACGATTATTATTTTGCCGGCGGAAGGATGGGCGAATATGATTTTTCTCTTGTAAAGCCCTCTACATTCGTAAATAATAGTGGAACTGCTGCATTAAATTCAAGCTTGAATCTTAATACAAGAATCGAAGATATTTTGGTAATTACCGACGACATTAATTTGGAACCTGGAATATTAAAAATTAAATCCCACGGTGGAGATGGCGGCCATAATGGAATTGCTTCTATTATTTATCACCTTAACTCGAATAAATTTCCGCGGTTAAGAATTGGAGTGGGAAATAATTTTGAACCCGGCAGAATGGCTGAATATGTTCTATCAGATTTTAATGTGGAAGAATCGATACTTTTGGAAAAATCCTTTGAAAAAGGGAAAATTTTAGTCGACAATTTTATTAAGGGCGGTTTGAAACAAATGCTTGACTATCATAGCATTATATTTAATCAAACCAAATTGCCTGGAAATAATAATTTATCAGTAAGTTAATAAGTTTTAAATAACTAAATTCATAATCCCTGCTCTCATTATTAATGAGGGCTATATAATCCATAGGGAGGTGACATAACGGATGAGAACAAACGTCTATGAAAGCGCTGTAATGATAAATGCTGCGCTAGATGATGACCAAATTGAAGGTGTAATTTCCCGCATAAAAGAAACAATTACTAACAACGGCGGTGAAATTAGAGATATGGAAAATTGGGGAAGAAAAAGACTAGCATATGTAGTTAAGAAAAGCAAGGTTGGCTATTATGTTATATTCAGATTCAATGCCCCATCAAGCGTAGTTTCGAAATTAGAAAGATTCTATCTCCTTGATGAACATGTCCTTCGTTTCCTTACAATCACACTTGACAGCGATGCAATTGAACATATCGAAAAAAACAAATCTACTTCTTTAGTTGAAATAGTTCCTGATGTAAAACCAGATATTCCTATTATTGATGAAGTTGAAGATAATGCTAAGGATATTGTGAAATAATTATTGAAAGATTAAGTATGGAGGAATACTAATGGCAGACTTGAAGATGCCCGAAATCAATTATGTTATTGTTACAGGAAATTTGACCAAAGATCCAATTTTCCGGCAGACAACAAACAATACTCCTGTTGTTAATTTTTCTATTGCCTCGAATAGAAAATATAGAGACAGCTCAAATCAATGGCAGGAAGATGTTTGTTACGTGGGCATTGTTGCTTGGAATAAGCTGGCAGAAAGCTGCCGTGATAAGCTTAAAAAAGGTTCCGCCGTTTTAGTGGATGGTGAGTTGCAAAGCAGAAGTTGGAAATCTGACGAGGGGCTAAATCGCAATGTCGTTGAAATTAAGGCGAGAAGAATTCAATTTTTGAATAAGCTTAGCAGGCCGAACAGCCCTGATAATGGATTCGATAGCTTTGTTGAAGAAGAACATATCTTTGCCGATGATGAAGGCATAGATTATACAGAAGATTCATTTGATAAATTTTTATCAAATGAAGAATCAAATTTATTAAAGTAATTTGGTGGTGATATGAAAAAAGAAATAAAAACAAAAAAAATTTGCAGGTTCACACAAAATAAGGTGAAATATATCGATTATAAGGATGTAAAATTACTTCAGCGATATGTAACCGAACAAGGGAAAGTAATTCCTAAAAGAATTACAGGAACCAGCTCTAAATACCAGAGACAATTGTCAATTGCTATTAAACGTGCCCGTCATATGGCTCTATTGCCTTATGTATCGGATACTGTTAGATAGTATAAAGAAGGAGTTGAAATGAAAGTTATATTAAGACAAAATTATGAAACCTTAGGGCAAATAGGCGACATAGTTGACGTAAAGGATGGCTATGCTCGCAATTTCCTTATTCCTAGGAAAATTGCATACACTGCCCTTAAAGGTAATATCTTGGCTCTTGAAGAAGAGAAGAAAAATTTTGCTAAAAAGAAAGAACAAGAAGTTCATGCCGCTGAAAAATTGGCTGCAGAACTTGAAAAAGTTTCGGTTACCATTCAAGTACAAGTTGGTGAAGAAGATAAAATCTTTGGCTCTGTTACTTCTCAAATGATTGCCGACTCTTTGAAAGAAAAAGGATACGATATCGATAAAAGAAAAATTGAGATTGACGAGCAAATAAAATCTTTAGGAATATATGGAATCAGTATTAGACTTCATCCTAACGTTAGCGCCAATATAAAAGTGTGGGTTGTTCGCGAATAGAAGTATCGTCTAAGTTTATAAAAAAAAGGAAAGCTGTTGTGCTTTCCTTTTTTAATTTTAAAATCTAAAGAAAAATTATCTGATTCTTATCTGATTATTTTTGGCAAGTTTTGCAATTTGGCTGGTTCCGTTCTTAGAAAGATTTTTGATTGCTTCGGTAGATAATTTTAATGTTACATATCTGTTCAATTCTTGTACCCAAACTCTCTTCTTTTGAAGGTTTGGCAAAAATCTTCTTTTTGTTCTGTTGTGAGCATGGGAAACACTGTTTCCTGTTATAGGACCTTTTCCGGTTAGTTGGCATTTTCTTGACATAAAACTCTCCTTGAAAACTTTCTCATTCTTTATTTTTTGAATAGTAAATATAGTAAAATTTTTCTCAAAAGCAGTACTCCCCGCAATTTTTTTTCTTGATTCCGTGTTTTTATTACGATTTGTGTTGACAATTATCCTCCCATTTATATCTTACGGGTAAATGTTCAGTTTAATTTATTGTGTTGTTTAATTCAAATTTAGCTACCATGCGACTTTACTATCTTTAATGCTTGTTCTGCTAAACGAAAGGAGTATTCTATGGAATATTTTGAGCTTCATCCCGACACACCTCAAATTCGCTACATTACTAAAGCTGTTGAAATACTAAAACAAGGTGGGGTAATAATTTATCCGACAGATACGGTATATGGTATCGGATGCGATATATTTAATAAAGATGCTCTGGAAAGGATTTTTACAATTAAAAATGACAACAACTCTAAACTATTCAGTTTTGTCTGTTCCGATCTAAAAGATATTTCCAAGTATGCTAAAGTTTCCGATTATGCTTATAAATCAATGAAGCATCTTCTCCCTGGACCGTATACTTTTATTTTACCTGCTGCGAAACAAGTTCCAAAAAAATTATGGAGTAAGAGAAAAACCGTTGGCATAAGGGTCCCAAATAATTCTGTTACTCTGAAATTAGTAGAGCTGTTAGGAAACCCAATAATTAGTACAAGTACAACAAATAGAAAAGGAGAAGTATTATACGACCCTTTTGATATAAAAAATATTTTTGACTCTCAAGTAGATATTATGCTATCCATTGGCAATCTTCCCGGAAGTCCTTCGAGCGTTATTGATTTAAGCGAGGAGATGCCTGAAGTTATAAGAGAAGGCGCCGGAGACGTTAGCATGTTCGTTTAGAATTAAATGCGGTTGGAATATTACCTATTCCAACCGCATCTTTTATTTTCT
>JAJYCM010000331.1 GCA_021778375.1 Bacteroidota bacterium | reverse complement strand
TATCTAAAATATTTCTTTGGATAATGAAATTGGCGGAAAAGGAATATTATAAAAGTTAAATATTATTCTGCAATTATTAATAACGAAGGAAAACAATATGGAATAGTTAAAGTAGAATTTCTTATATAAAGGCACTTGACTGATTACAGCTACTTATTATTTCTAATGTGTTGACATATGAATACATGCATTGCTGATTGAACTTAAACGTTCAACATAATTATTAAAAAACTGTAATCGGATAATATAGCCACCAAGCATTACCGGCACGGTGATTAAGAATTGTTTGCAACACTTTTCTAAGATGTTATTATTAGTATTAAAAATATTTCAATGTTTGATTCATTTTCATCCCCTCAATTAAAATTGAATGTTCAATAGCTGTAATCGTTAGCTTTTCAAACCTTAAATTTAATCCTTTAAAATCACTATTGCACTTCAGAACAATCCATTATATTTCGTCAATATGCATTTTCCACTATAAGAACCTAAGAGCAGCGAGATATTAGTAGACAATATCATATTCAAATTTTCATTTATATACGAACAAGAATTTATATCGTTATAAAAACGGCATTTGAGAAGCCGATGAATTGGATAAAATGTGTTTTCACTATTTCTTTCTCACGAATAAATTCGTGGGCTGCTTTTATGGCCTTTAATCGATTTCATAATAATGACCGTTATTCATTTGGGGATTTGTACAATAATTTAGAAAGAGATTCCGGCTTCCTCTGAAATGACACTTTGACGACTGTGGTCAGTGATGTTATGTGAAATTTTATTTTGGACAGATATGTTTTATATAATAACGCTTGATTATAATTTTTTAATACATATTTTTAGCTAACAAAATGAAATATTATACGTTTCCGTTCAAAACTAATTTTTAATTCGAAGGTGTGAAGTATGAAAGCTAAAATTTCAGTTGTTTTACTTGCCTTTATTTCAGCATTGATCCTATTAATTAACACCTTAATCTCCGCACAAAACAAGGACGAAAATCTTGTAGATTATATTCATCCGCTTATTGGAACCGAAGGAGAGGGTAATGTATACCCCGGTCCGGTTACTCCCCATGGAATGGTTCAATTAGGTCCTGATACGGATAGACGAAGCTGGGCTACTGCATCAGGATATGAATATGACGATAGTGTATTAATTGGTTTTAGTATGCAGCATTTAAGCGGAACCGGGATTCCTGATCTCGGGGATTTTCTAATCATGCCTTCTGTTGGTAAGATGAAATTTGTTCCCGGCACAGTCGAAAAAAAATCATCGGGTGAAGATATTAGTTACTACCAGGATCCTGACTCAGGATATTGCGTTCCTTTTTCTCACAAAGATGAAGTAGTCAAAGCAGGGTATTATTCGGTGAAGCTTCCGCACGGTATTTTTGTTGAACTTGCCGCGACAGAACGCGCAGGAATCTTAAAGTTTACCTTTCCCAAAACTGATAGTGCAAACATAATGATGGACTTAGCAGAGGTACTTCAATGGAAAGTTATTTGGTCTGATGTAAGACGCGAAAGCAAAACTCTTATTACAGGTTTTCATTTAGTAAATGGCTGGGCAAAGGAACGATACCTTTATTTTGCCGCAAGGTATTCTCGTCCTTATGATAGTTTTGGAATAATGATGAGCGGAAAGCCTGTTGTTTATAATACACCAAGGTTTAGAAGTAGGTACGAAGCCGCGGGCTCCGATTTGCAGTACTATACTAGGTATTCTACAAAGAAAAATGAAGTCATAATGGTGAAGGTTGGCATTTCGGGTGTCAGCATGGCAAACGCACTTTTGAATCTTGATGCCGAAATACCGGGATGGGATTTTGATAAAGTCGTAAGAGACACCCGCGCTAAATGGAACAAAGAAATGCAGATGATGCAAATTGAAGGCTCGCAGAATGAAAAGGAAACATTTTATACTTCACTTTATCATGCACTGCTAGTGCCGACAATTTATGAAGATGTAAACGGACAGTACCGTGGACTTGACCAAAATATTCATACTGCAAAAGGGTTTACTAATTATGCTATATTTTCTTTGTGGGATACTTTTCGTGCAGAGCATCCGTTGTTTGTTTTACTCCAACCAAAACGCGATGCCGATATGATTAATTCTATGCTTGCTCACTACGATCAAAGTGTCGAGCATTTGCTTCCAATTTGGTCCTTAAATAATAATGAAACATGGTGCATGATAGGTTATCACGCCGTAGCAGTAATTGCCGATGCAATTATGAAGGGAGTAAAAGGTTTCGATTATGAACGGGCATATAACGCAATGAAAACCACAGCAATGAATCCTCATTACGACAATGTAATGGAATACGCAAAGATAGGTTACGTACCATTTGACAAGGAGAATGAATCGGTATCAAAGACTTTAGAATATGCATACGACGATTACTGCATTGCACAGACAGCTAAAAAACTCGGCAAAAATGATGACTATAAATATTTCATGAAAAGAGCAATGTCTTATAAAAATCTGTTTGACCCAACTACTAAATTAATGCGAGGTAAGGATTCAAAAGGAAATTGGAGAACGCCGTTTTATCCGCATGAGTATATTGACGATATGACTAAGCGCGATATTACAGAAGGTACAAACTGGCAATATACGTGGTTTGTCCCGCAGGATGTACAAGGACTAATAAATCTAATGGGAAGCAAAAAATATTTTGCCGAAAAACTTGATACTCTCTTTTTGGAGAAAAAAGCGGAAAGCATTGCTACTGGGAACGATGATATAGCGGGTCGAATAGGTGAATACTGGCACGGCAATGAGCCTTCACATCATATTACATATTTGTATGATTATGCCGGCGAACCCTGGAAAACGCAAGAGCTGGTTAGAAGAATTGAGACTACATTCTATGGTAATAAGCCGAACTCTTTAAGCGGGAATGACGACTGCGGACAAATGTCAGCATGGTTTCTATTTAATACAATGGGAATATACCCCTTTTGCCCCAGCAATAATTTTTATGTAATCGGCACACCTTGCGCTAAAAAGGTTACAATGAAATTAGGAAACGGTAAAACATTTACAACTGAAGCTATAAATTATTCAAAAGAGAATGTTTATATTCAATCCGTTACCCTTAACGGAAAAGAATGGAACAAAACCTATATCCCTTATGACGCAGTCGCAAATGGAGGTAAGTTGGTCTTC
>JAJYCM010000330.1 GCA_021778375.1 Bacteroidota bacterium | reverse complement strand
TTCTTCTATAATCAGAAATTTTGCTAGCCTCCATAGCGACGTAAGCGAATTTGTCCCGCCAAATGTTAATGCGGCACTCAAAGAAAAATTCAGCAAATCGTAAGCCGCTGTTTTATATCATATCTTCTTAAAACCTTTTTATTTAAATTTATTATAGATAAATATTTATAAAGAACTCTTTGATCTTAGCTCAAACACTATTGTTTTTTAAAACTAACCTTAGATAGGGAATGAAAATGAAAAACTTATTATGGTTATTAGGTATAATTGCGTTAGTAGCAGTCAGCGGCGTCATTTTTATTTATTCTGGCACTTATAATATTAGCGCTACTGTTCCTCACAATGCTTTGACTCATTGGATTATGAGCACCACAATGGATAATTCAGTTAAGCATCATGCAAAAAATATAGTTGTTCCTGATCTTTCTGATTCATCAAAAATAAAAATGGGCTTCGTACACTATCGTGCAATGTGCGTTAGCTGCCACGGCGCGCCTGGTGTCTCTCAGGAAGAACTAGCCGCTGGTCTCTATCCAAAACCCCCAAAGCTTGTTAGAACTATTCACGAATGGACTCCCGCTGAGCTTTTTTGGATTACTAAGTACGGAGTTAAAATGACAGGTATGCCCGCTTGGGGCCCGACTCATTCAGATGATAAAATATGGGCAATGGTAGCTTTTATGGAAAAGATGCAAAAGATGACTCCTGAACAATATAAAAATCTCGACATCGAATTGAAAAAGGATCAGGACTAATTTATAAGAAATATAATATTAGAAATTATTTTAACGATTACCGAATAAAATTTCATGCTGATAAGGATTTTATTCATTCATTAACTTTTATTAATCCCAAATCACTTCTAAATAGTTTGTGAATTATTAATTTTGTATTTACGAACTATTATAGAATGATTGTAACTATTTTGATCTTTCATTGTATTATTTAATTAAACAAGAGGTAAAGCAAGTTGAGTAATTATTCAGAACTTATTTCCGCCGTCGAAGAAAGCAAAACGATGGCTATCTCGTCATTAGTGAAAAAATTAAAGAGTGAAGGCAAGAATGTTTTAAGCTTTAGCGCAGGCGAACCAGACTTCCCTACTCCTAATTATATTAAGAATGCAGCCATTAAAGCAATTAACGAAGACTTTACTAAATACACTGCTAATGAAGGTTATCCTTTATTATTAAATGCAATAATTGAGAAATTTTCTAAGGAAAATAACCTAAATTTTAAATCTGAGAATATACTCGTCTCTTCTGGCGCTAAACATTCAATCTATCATTTAGTCATGGCATTGTGCAATCCCGGCGATGAAGTAATTTTCCAGGCACCTTATTGGGTTAGTTATCCCGAAATTGTTAAGCTTGCTCAGGGAAAATCTGTTATCATAGATGCAGGCGTCGAACAGGATTATAAAATAACACCTAAACAACTTGAAAAAGCTATTACTAAAAAAACTAAGATCTTCCTTTTCAATACACCCTCCAACCCGACAGGAGCTGTTTATAGCAAGAAGGAAATTATGGCTCTCGCTGAAGTATTAAAGGATAAAGATATTTTCGTTATCTCTGATGAGATCTATGAAAAGATTCTATTCGATGGCGAAGAACATTTCAGCATCGGCAGTATCGATTATATGCGCAATAAAACTATTACTGTTAACGGTGTCAGCAAAGCTTTTGCTATGACAGGCTGGAGAATTGGTTATGCAGGCGGCGACGCTTCTGTTATTAAGCTTGCAAGAAATCTGCAAAGTCATTCTACTTCAAATGCTTCTTCTATTTCTCAAGCAGCTACTGTAGCCGCTTTGAAAGAATCAAACGGTGAGATAGCTGAAATGGTTCGCCAATTTAAAGAACGTAGAGATTTTATTTATAATTCGCTTAATAAAATCGACGGTATAAAATGCCCTCTCCCTAAAGGCGCCTTTTATGTATTTTATGACGTAAGCTCCTATTACGGAAAAAATTATAATGGATATGAAATTAAAGACTCAAATTCTTTCTGTAATTATTTACTTACGGATCAATATGTGGGATTAGTACCGGGCTTTGCCTTTGGAAATGATAACTGCGTTAGAATGTCTTATGCTTGTTCTTTTGAGGAGTTGACTGACGGTCTTGAAAGAATAACTAAAGCTCTACACCAACTTAAATAATCTTCTTTGGAGACCGGTAGAAAATCTCTGCTGGTCTCTTCTTTTATCTAATCTATAATTTTAATTCTCTGTATCAAGCTTTAATAAATAACTGAAGTGACCTATAAACTTGCTCTACAGGCATTGCTTCTCCTGTCCAAAGCTCAAACGATTTTGCAGCTTGATAAACAAGCATCTTTAAACCGCTAAGCGCTATTGCTCCGTTCGATGCAGCTAAGTTTAGTAAATTTGTCTGTACTGGGTTATATACTAAATCAAAAACAATCTGACCTTTTGTAAATGAATTTGCAAGTTCTGTAATTGAATCATCTACATCTGGAAACATTCCTACCGATGTCGCATTCACTACTAACTTTGAGTTTTTAAATATATCCACTAAATCAGGTGGGAATAATTCCTTTGTCTTAAATGAATTAAACTTCATCTTATCTTGAAAATAATTCTTCAAAGCATCGGCTCGCTGCTCGGTACGATTTATCAAATATATCTTTGAAGGTTTGAAATATCTGATCAATGTATAAATAACCGCCCGCGCCGCGCCGCCTGCACCAATAACGCTTATTTCGTTTCCAAATATTTCTTCCTTATACGGATTCAACGTTTCAAGTATTCCGTTAACATCCGTGTTATACCCGCTAAGTTTGCCCAGGTCATTTACTACCGTATTTATTGCGCCGATAATCGATGACTCTTCCGAAACGTTATTCATATATTGAAGAATATTTTCTTTGTGCGGAATTGTTACATTAAATCCTCTTATCCCTAGCGATATCATTCCTCTGAAAGCATTTTTCAAATTTGATGATGGAATATCAAAGGGTAAATAAATGTAATCAATCCCCTTCAGCTCAATTGCTACGTTGTGAATAAACGGAGAATATGAATGCTTTAACGGATGCCCGATTAAACCCAATATTTTAGTATTTACGTGAATTGTGTTTTTCATTTGATGATTATTATTAATTCGAAAAGTATCAACTATATATTGCTATACAACTAATTAATTTAAAGATAAATCAATTAG
>JAJYCM010000033.1 GCA_021778375.1 Bacteroidota bacterium | reverse complement strand
TTGCAAAGCAGCCAGTACATGAGGAATGTGACCTTCCCGCTTCATCTTCTGTAATTGAATTTCTTTTAATTGAAGCGTTGCATTTTCCTTACACATTCTTAAAAGAGAAAATGTATTGCCGCGTTTTGGGATCAAGAATTTTATTTTTCTTTCCGCCTTTATATTCAACCAATCATTTAAAAGTAAAAAATCGGAAGGTTCTGTTTCCAAAACAATTTCATCAGGAATTTCTACAAACTCAGTATAATAGAATTTAATTGACGAGGCGTAAAGATTAGCAAGTTCTTCTCCTTCCTCCAAGCTTAAACGCAATTGTTTTTTCCCCACAAGCTTACCGGTTCTGACGTTGAAAATTGTGCAAGCACAATCTCTTCCTTCATAAGCAATCGAAATTATGTCGCGATCTTCCAAATTTTCGCTTACAATTTTTTGCTTAGAAGCTATTGCCATAAGCTGATTCAATTTGTCTCTTACTTCGGCTGCTTTTTCAAAATTCAATTCGTCAACGGCGTTTTGCATTTTATTGTTTAACTCTTTAATAAGATCATCTGTTTTCCCCTTTAATAACTTAACAACCTCATTAACCATCTCGTTGTATGCAATTTCTGAAATTAAATCCTCGCAAGGACCGTCGCACTTTTTTATGTGATAATCAAGACATACTTTGAATTTTTTCTTCTCAATGTTTTCTCTTGTCAAATCTAATTTGCAGCTTCTGATCTTGAAAATTTGATTGATAGTCCGAAGCGAAGCTTTCATATTTTTAACGTCTGTGTAAGGGCCAAAATATTTTGAA
This sequence comes from Bacteroidota bacterium, assembly GCA_021778375.1. Lineage (GTDB taxonomy): Bacteria > Bacteroidota > Ignavibacteria > Ignavibacteriales > Ignavibacteriaceae > FEN-1297. The sequence goes on along the minus strand of JAJYCM010000033.1, from coordinate 14,617 downwards.
CCGTCTCTAATAACTCTGCGAGTCGGGTATACTCGGGGGAAAGGTTCTTTAGTGACTTTAATAAATGGGTAAGATTTGTCGTCTTTCAAATTGACATTGTAGCGTGGTTTTAATTCCTTTATTAAATTATTTTCAAGTACCAACGCTTCAATTTCATTGTCGGTTGCTATTATCTGTAAATCCGCAATTTTATTTATAAGCGCAAGAGTTTTGGGAGATATGACTCCGCTGTGGAAATAACTCCTTACGCGGTTCTTCAGGTTTACTGCTTTCCCAACATAAATCACTTTTCCCTTGTCGTTCATATATTGATAAACGCCAGGGCTGCCCGGAAGGTTTTTTATTTTTGTTTTAAGGTTTGAATTCATCTCGTATAAAATTGATTTTAATTTAAAAAATCTATCTGATAAAATATATTAAATAGATTTTTTAAGAAATGGCCTTAGACATGAGTAATCTCTTTATCTTAAAATTTAATTAAGTTGATAAAATTTGATTCTTACTTATTACGACTATTCCGCTTTCGGTAACATGGAATTTCTTTTTATCCACTTCAAGGTCAAAGCCAATTTCATAGCCCTCAGGCACAAGCACATTCTTATCGATAATTGTTCTCCTTATTCGTGCATGCCTACCTATATTGCAATTGTTCATTATGATTGAATCTGTAATGTAACTAAAGCTATTAACCTTAACATTCGGTCCAAGCAACGATCTCTCTACTAAGCCTCCGGAAACAATTGTACCGTCGCAAATTAAAGAGTTTAATGTTCTTCCGACTCTTTCTCCTTCATGCGAAACTGTCTTGGCAGGCGGCGCCTGGTACTGATATGTGCGCATTGGCCAATCGTTATCGTAAAAGTTAAATTCCGGAGTGACGCTTATTAAATCCATGCTTGCTTCGTAATAGCTATCGATTGTGCCTATGTCTTTCCAGTAAGGCTTCGTCTTATTATTTTCGTCATAAAATTTATAAGCAAAAACATTTCTTCCTGATTTTATCATGTATGGAAGAACGTCTTTACCAAAATCGTGTGCTTTTAATTTTTGAGTTTCCATTTCCAAAAATACATCGCGCAAAACATTTGCGTTGAAAACATAAATTGCCATACTAACAAAGCAAAAACCTGGTTGATCTGGGATCTCTTGCGGATCTGCAGGCTTTTCGGTAAATGATTTGACAGCATATTTGTCGTCAACACTTACTATACCGAAACGCGAAGCCTCCTCCACTGGCACTTCTATGCACGCCATAGAAAGATCAGCTTTAACATCAACATGATACTGAAGCATTTTTAAATAATCCATTTTATAAATATGATCGCCGCTTAAAATCAAAACCCACTTTGCTTTTTTATCCGTTGAAAATAAGTTTAAATTTTGATAAATGGCGTTTGCAGTTCCCATATACCATTCATTATTTAATTTTCTCTGCGGAGGAATTGAATATATATATTCACCTAATTCCGGATTAAATATGCTCCATGCCTCAAAAATATGTTGGTTAAGCGAATCGGATTTATATTGCGTTAATATGTAAACTCTTCTTAAACCGGAATTAAGACAGTTTGATAATGCAAAATCAATAATTCTATACTTCCCTCCGAACGGAACCGATGGTTTTCCTCGATGTGCCGTAAGTGGATAAAGTCTTTCGCCTTGACCACCAGCCAATAACATCGTTATTGTGTCTCTGAGAATTGACGAACCAGGGAAAGTCATATTTCCTCCTTATTTTTTGTCCAATATATCTAAATATGGATTGTTTGGCAATTAGACTATTTGTTAATTTTACACTGTTTTTTAGACTCTTTAAAAATAATTGTAATATTGAGAATTGCAAATTCTATTTGCAGTATTTAATGATTTTTTAACTTAAGCAATTTTTTCGATGAATAAAAAAATAAAGTTATATCTTCCCATTTTGATTTTGGCATTTCTATTCACCGGCTGGCAGATAGGCACAGCATCTAAAAATGTTAAAGGGGCTTCAAATTACACTCTTGATAATGTCCCGGAAAATTATGCCTCTCCGAATCAATTTAAAATCAATATCTTAAAATACTATTTGAATATTGACCTTTTCCCGGAGGAAAAACTCCTTCAGGGTGATGTTACAATCACAGGGGTTGTATTAGATAAAACAATCAAACAAATTGATTTAAACTTTTATGACAACATGAAAATATCTTTGCTTACATTGAATGGCGAAAAATCAAGTTATGAAGAAAAAGGGACTCGTCTCTCAATTCCATATTTTAATACTAAGTCAGATACCTTTAATATAAGAGTTGTTTACGAAGGTACTCCGAAAAGAGTCGGTTTTTCCTCCTTTGTTTTCGGAGAAATTAACGGAATGTCCTGTACCTATAATCTAAACGAACCGAATTATGCCTCAACATGGTTCCCTTGCAACGATATTCCATCGGATAAAGCTTTGCTTGATATAAAAATTACTAACGATTCCTCCGAAGTCTCCGCGTCAAACGGTTTGCTCATGGGTGTCACTACCAATGGTTCCAGAAGGACTTACCATTGGAAATCTGATTATCCTATTTCAACTTATTTGATTTGTTTGTTTTCCTCGGATTATAAAACCTTTTCACAGGAATATATTTCCCAGAATAAGCAAGATACTATGTCAATTGATTATTATGTTTTTCCGAATCAATTAGAAGATGCTAAAATAGATTTTCAGGATCATCCGGATATGATCAATTTTTTTGCGAAAACTTTCGGCGAATATCCGTTCATCAAGGAAAAATATGGTGTAGCCGAATTTCTTTGGCAGCTCGGAGCCATGGAAACGCAGACTCTTACCGGAATCGGTTCAAACTTTATAGGCGGATACAAATTATTTGGTGATGTTTATGCCCACGAGCTGTCACATCACTGGTGGGGAGATGCTGTCGGTCCTGAAACATGGAAAGATATTTGGCTAAATGAAGGTTTTGCTTCTTATTGTGAAGCGCTTTATAAAGAACATATCGGCGGCTTTAACGCTCTTAGAGCTGCAATGTTAAGCAAATATCGGGATAATTTTTACGGAACGCTTTATAATCCGAAAGATTTGTTTGGCCAGACTGTTTATGAAAAAGGAGCTTGGGTATTGCATATGCTTCGCCATGAAGTCGGCGATTCAACGTTCTTCAAAATATTACGTACTTACTATCAGACTTATAAATATAAAAATGCTTCTACTAGAGATTTTGAAAATATTTGCGAAAAAGTCTCCGGCAAAAACCTTGAACAGTTTTTTAACCAATGGGTTTTTGATGGCTCCGGAATTTTGAATGTCGATTATTCCTGGGAAACGGATAATAATAATTTAACACTCAACCTTGCTCAGACACAAACAGGCTATAACGTCTACCAATTTCCGCTTGATATTAAAATTGTCTATACCGACAATAGCGAAGAGATTAAAACGATTTTTGTTAATCAACGGCAGCAAAATTTTGTCTTCCCTATGACTAAGACTCCTGCTGTAATCAAAGTAGATCCTTATAACTGGCTGCTTGCCGAATTTGACGAGCATAAGAAAAATAATTAATATTTATCTATATTTGGTCTTAAAAAAACCAATCAATATTTTCTCTATAACAAGTGAAATAATTTTGTGAACGACTCTTATCTATTTATTTCCGACATACATCTTGGGCTTCAGTCAAAAGATTTGGAAAACCGCAAGGAAAGGTTACTGGTAAAATTCTTGAATTTTGCTCAAACCAACTGTTCGGAATTATTTATAGTAGGCGATCTTTTTGATTATTGGTTTGAATATAAACGCGTTTACCAAAAAGGATTTTTTAGAACCCTTACCGCTCTTCAGGATCTTACGGATCACGGAGTAAAAGTTCATTACCTGATCGGTAATCATGATTTTATGCATCAAAATTTCTTTAAAGATGAAATTGGCGCTTTGATGTATGAAAACCCTATCAGCATTACCTTGAATAATAAAAAATTCTTTATAGGTCACGGTGACGGGATGGTTAAAAACGATCTAGGTTATAAAATCTTAAAAGTAATTTTAAGAAATAAAATGATCCAAAAATTTTATTCATGGATTCACCCTGACATTGGCGTTTCAATTGCTAGCTCAACAAGCAAATCAAGCAGAGATTATACGTCCCAAAAAGATTACGGAGAAGAAGACGGTTTATTCGAAGCGGCTAAAATGAAAATCAATGAGGGATATGATTATGTCCTGCTCGGTCATCTTCATCGCAGATGTTTACTAAATTATAAAAATGGCGTTTATATTAACCTTGGCTCCTGGCTCGATGCCCCGTGTTATGGGAAATTTGAAAATAATAAATTTGAAATAGTTGACTGGAATTAAAATGGCTAATAAGCAATCTGATTTTGAATATAAGAAATATTTTAATGATCATTCCTACCGGAACAAGAAAAAATCTAAATCCCGCTTTTCTAAAAAAACAAAATTAATTCTTGCCTTAATAATTTCTCTCTTTGTTATTGCTTTCGGAATTTTTGTCATTAGCGGACTCCCATCTCTTGAACAACTTGAGAACCCGCGTCCTCAGCTTGCAAGCAAGGTATTTACAAGCGACGGTGAATTGCTCGGACAATTTTATATCCAAAACAGAATCGAGACAAAAATAGATAGTCTTCCCCCTTACGTTGCTAACGCATTGATTTCAACTGAAGATAGAGATTTTTATAATCATTGGGGTGTCGATCTTGGGCGGGTCTTCAAAGCAATTATAAAAGATGTCTTTACTTTCTCTCGCGAAGGTGCCAGCACTATTACTCAACAGCTCGCAAAAAATCTTTATCACTTTAAAGTCAAAGACGAAAATATCTTTCAAACCGGCGTAAGAAAAATTAGAGAATGGATCACGGCTGTTCAAATCGAAAAAACTTTTACTAAAAAGGAAATACTTCAAATGTATTTAAATGTTTCTTACTTCGGTAAAAGCGCTTACGGAGTTGAGTCCGCTGCTCATGTATATTTTAACGAAAACGGAAAGCAATTGACACTTCCGCAAGCTGCTATGATAATTGCTCTTCTTAAATCTCCGGAATATTATGACCCCGTTAGACACATGGCTAATGCGGTCAGAAGAAGAAATTTAGTTATGCATAATATGGTTACAAACCATTTACTTAGCAAAATCGATTATGAAAAATATAAAGCTGAACCGATTGTTTTAGCTTCTGAAAAAATCGGCGACAATCAAACTATTGCTCCATATTTTATGGAATACGTCCGCCAGCAAATGGTTGCTATGTCTGAAAAATACGGCTACGATCTCTACCGCGATGGATTAAATATTTATACCTCGCTTGACTCGCGAATGCAGAAGATTGCTAATAAAGCAGCTGCAGATCATCTGAAAAAATATCAAGCGCTATTCAATAAAGACTGGAACTGGAAAAAGCATCAAGCTTTGCTGGATAATATTTTAGATAGAGCTATTAGAGATAACTCCTTATATCATGCTGCCTCTAACCCAGACGCTAAGGCACAAGTTTATAATCAGCTAAAGTTTGACCCGGCTTTTGTTGATTCGGTTAAGAAAGCTGCAACCACAATCCAAGTTGGGTTTGTAGTAATCGATCCCACAAACGGACAAATTAGAGCGATGGTTGGAGGAGCAAACCAAGATTTTGGACGCGGGTTAAATCATGTTTCGGGTATTCGTCGCCAGGCTGGTTCGTCGTTTAAGCCTTTTACTTATACTGTTGCTATCGATAACGGATATTTCCCGGCTTATACTTTACTCAATCAAAAGTTTAATTATAACGGCTGGTCGCCGGATAATTTTGAAACAAATGAGTATGGCGGTTATATTACGCTTCGCCAAGCGCTTGCACATTCAATAAATGTTATTGCAGGAAGATTGACTATAAGTAATATGGCTCCTCCCTCACAAGTTGTTAAGTATGCACATAAAATGGGAATAGAATCGCCGTTAGACGCTGTTCCTTCGATAGCTTTGGGAACTTCCGAAGTTTCTCCTTTAGAAATGACTTCTGCCTATGGAACTTTCCCGGATAAAGGAGTTCATGTAGATCCTATTTCTATTCTAAAGATTGAAGACCGAAATGGTATTCTGATTGATAAATTTGTTCCGGATTATCAAGAGGCAATTTCACCGCAAACCGCCTCTATTATGGTTAGCATGATGGAAGATGTTATTAACTATGGGACCGGTGCGGGAGTGAGAAGATATTTCCAGTATCCTTGTGCCGGTAAAACAGGCACGACTCAAAATTATTCAGATGCTTGGTTTGTTGGTTATACTCCAAATTTAGTTGCCGGAGTGTGGGTGGGTTTTGATGACCATCGAATCAAATTTACAAGCTCTTACGGTCAAGGAGCTTCAGCAGCGCTCCCTATTTGGGCAATGTTTATGGAAAATGCATACAAAACATTAAATCTTCCTGTACAATATTTCCAAATGGCCTCCGGAATCGATACCGTAGCATTCTGCAAAACTACTATGGATGACGGGGATACAAGGCTCGCTACAAAATATTGCCCGGTCACCGTTACTGATATTATTAACGCAAATAACCTGCCCCAAAAATGTAATATCCACGGTGGCAACGGTATTATTAAGAAAGAAGAAAAGAAAGGAGATTCAGGTTGGTAGGGTCTTATTCCAAGGTCTAAAGTACACTATTGTAGATTCTAAATAGTAGAATAAAAGTTATTTAATCGTAAATTGTATATTATAAATAAAAAATTTTTGCCCGGATGGTGGAATTGGTAGACACGTTAGGTTCAGGGTCTAATGCTGGCAACGGCATGCAGGTTCGAGTCCTGTTCCGGGCACTAAAAAAATAGTTTAAGCATTATGGAAGATAAAAATAATCCTGAAGAGTCGGCTAATAAACCTAAAAACTTTATCCGCGAAATTATCGATGAGGATTTTAAAACTAATAAATGGGGTGGAAATGTACATACAAGATTTCCCCCGGAACCCAATGGCTATCTCCATATAGGTCACGCAAAATCAATTTGTCTGAATTATGGCATAGCCAAAGACTATAAAGGAAAATTTAATCTACGTTTTGATGATACAAATCCAAGCAAAGAGGAACAGGAATATGTCGATTCAATTATTGAAGATATTAAATGGCTCGGCGCTGATTTTGAGGACAGAATTTTTTATGCTTCCGATTATTTTGAGCAAATGTATAACTGGGCAGTTGAACTTATTAAAAAGGGCAAAGCCTATGTTGATGACTTAAGTGCAGAGGAGATACGAGAGCATCGGGGTACTTTAACTGAAACCGGCAAAGAAAGCCCAAATAGGAATAGAGCGATTGAAGAAAATCTTGATCTTTTTGAACGGATGAGGAAAGGGGAATTCAAGAATGGCGAAAAAGTCTTACGGGCAAAAATCGATATGATGTCTCCAAATTTTAACATGCGTGATCCTATAATGTACCGCATCGTTCACGCAGAACACCATCGCCAGGGGAATAAATGGTGCATTTACCCTACTTACGATTGGGCACATGGTCTTGAAGATTCTATCGAAAAAATAACACATTCGATCTGTACTCTTGAATTCGAAAATCATAGACCCCTTTACGATTGGTTTTTAAATGAACTTGGAACTTATCATCCTCAGCAAATTGAATTTGCAAGACTTAATCTAAACTATACTGTCATGAGTAAAAGAAAACTCTTGCAGCTTGTTCAGGGAAAATATGTCGACGGCTGGGATGATCCGCGTATGCCTACTGTTTCTGCTTTTAGACGAAGAGGATATACACCGGATGCAATTAGGAATTTTGCCGAAATAATCGGAGTTGCTAAGCGTGATGCCACAACAGATATTGCTTTACTTGAATATGCAATACGCGAAGATCTAAACAAACATGCTCCTCGTGCAATGGCTGTGCTTCGTCCTCTGAAAGTTATAATTACAAATTATAACATAACGGAAGAACTTGATGCCGTAAATAATCCGGAAGATATTTCGATGGGCGTGCGTAAGATTCCATTTACCCGCGAGTTGTTTATTGAACAGACTGATTTTATGGAGATTCCGCCAAAGGGTTATCACAGATTAACGCCGGGCGGTGAGGTCAGGCTTCGTTATGCCTATATTATTAAGTGTGAAGAAGTAATTAAGAATGATAAAGAAGAGGTTGTTGAACTTCATTGTACTTATGACCCTGAGACAAGAAGCGGTACGGGAACTAGCAACAAAAAAGTTAAAGGTACAATTCATTGGGTATCTGCTGATAATGCTATTGAAGCTGAGGTAAGATTATACGACAGACTTTTTACGGTTGAGGCTCCGGATGCTGATAAAGAGAAAGACTTTGTCGAATTTCTGAACCCTAATTCTTTAGAAATTTTGCCCGGTGCTTTGATCGAACCATCATTAAAAAATTCCAAGCCTGGGGACAGGTTTCAATTTGAAAGGCATGGCTATTTTTGCGTTGATACAAAATTTTCAATTGATGAAAAGCCTGTATTTAATCGAACCGTGACTCTAAAAGATAGTTGGGGAAAAAAGAATAATTAGGGTACTTCTAAAAACTATCATTTATAAAAATTTAACGCAGAGAACCTGCCTACTTGCAAGCTCATTAAATACTACACACAAATAATTGTCATTTCGAATCCGGCTTAAGCCGGTGAGAAATCCCCTTGTAAAGCTTAGATGGTCGAATTGAACATGGGATTTCTCCATCGAGGACCTGACTACCGGACAGGCAGGCTCAGTCGAAATGACACAATCTTTTTTTTGTCATTTCGAACCTGCCTGCCTTCAGGCAAATATTGAAATTTTTAGATGTACCCATTAGTTCTTTTTTGAAACTTTTGCTCTTTCAACTAATTGGCGTTGTTTTCTGTCTTTAGAATTCATCCTTGTTAATATAATTTCACTATCTTTTTGTGGTACGTTGAAAAAGGAATATGCATCCATAATTTGAATAGACTCTACATTGTTAGGTTCAATATTTGCCTTTTTGTTAAGAATATCCAAAAGTTTTCGCGGTGTAATTCCGTCTTTTTTGCCTAGAGCTATAAATAATCTTGAATAACCTTTTTCGCTTCCAAACTTATCTTTTCTTCGATTAGGCTCAAATTCTTTCTTAGATTTTTTTGACTCGAATAAATCCGTAACTTGTGCGTAATTTTCTACTTCAAGATCGTTTTGAAACGAATATTTTATTAATGATGCTACAACCTCAACCGGATTTTGCTCGGCTAAAAGCTCCTTGGCTAAATTTAAATATGCCGGTGCAATTTCGATATCTATCAATGCTTTTAGCTCAGAAGAAATTTTCTCCTTTTTGAAATTGATTACATCGATTACCTTAGGAATTCTCTCTTTCCGGATCTCCGTCTTCGTAATGTTTTTTATCATCTGAAGCTTTCGATGTTCCTCCGAAGTGATGAATGTAATAGCTGTGCCTTCTTTTCCGGCTCTTCCTGTTCTACCAATTCTATGAAGGTAGGACTCGGGGTCCTGTGGCAAAGCATAATTTATAACTTGCGTCATTTCATATATATCAAGCCCTCGTGCCGCTACATCAGTGGCTACCAGTATATTAATACTTCTTTTCTTAAATTTATTTAAGATTTTCTCTCTTTGCATTTGAGAAATATCACCATGCAAACCTTCGGCATCGTAGCCTCTGTCGTTTAGCTTTGTAGCTACGAAATCAACATCATTTTTAGTTCTGCAAAAAATCAAGCCGTAAAAATCATCCGTCGTATCAATTATTCTGCAAAGAGTGTCAAATTTATCGGAGTTCCTTACTTCAAAATATATCTGATCTGTTAGCGAAATAGTTTCGCCTGCTTTGTCTGCTTTGATAATCTCACTCTTACCCATATATTTTTTAGCAAGCTTCAAAATTCTATCAGGCATAGTGGCAGAAAATAAAAGTGTCCTTCTTGCAGGATTTGTTTTACTAAGAATATTTTCGATATCCTCTATAAATCCCATATTCAACATTTCATCGGCTTCATCAAGGACAGCAAATGAAATTTTATCTAAGCGCAAACTTTTTCTGGTAATATGATCGATTATTCTTCCGGGAGTGCCGACTACAATATCAACTCCCCTCTTAAGCATTCTTAGCTGTATTTCGTAAGACTGCCCACCATAAATTGGAGCTATATGAATATTTTTATGACCGCGCAGAGAATTAAATTCTTCGGAAACTTGAATGGCAAGCTCCCTTGTCGGTACAAGGATTAAAGCTTGTAGATGACCTGCTCTTGTATTTATTTGATCGATTAGCGGAAGTGCGAATGCTGCGGTTTTACCTGTACCTGTTTGTGCCTGTCCGATTAAATCATTTTTATTTTCCAGTATTAAAGGGATAATTTTTTTCTGTATTTCAGTAGGTTCTTCAAAACCTTTTAATTTAATTGCATGAATACTTTCTTCTGAAAGTCCCAGGTCTTTGAAGCTGTCATTTAACATAAATATTCTCTTTCTTCTAACATTGATACCAATGTTAATTCGTTAAAATAAAATTTGATTAGATAAATCTAATCAAACCATAAAGGTGCCGTTTTTGGTATATAATCTGATTTTTTACTTCGATAATAATGCTTGCGGTTCTCAAGGAGATATAAAAGAAATGTTGCCTAATGAGAAATACATAACTTATACCTAAAGTTATAAATTTACAATTCAAAGATAAAGGAAAAGCGCCTAAATTCATAAACGGACCTTAATCTGTTGTCTTGAAGTAAAAAACGGAATAAAGTAAATCCACGGTCTTTAGTTTCTGATTCGTATGAACTTAAAATAAAAAAGCCCAATGATCTGGCGACCACCGGGACTTAACTCTTTTTGTTCAAAAGGCAGGGGAGAACCTTTTGAAAGAGTCGATTCAAACTTAAGTTCATAACGTTAATTAGTCAAGAAAAAAGATATAAGAATTCATTTATGTGATAAGAATAACACCACCATCCATTTAAAATGAAAAAGCCGATATTAAAAACTATCGGCTTTATTAAAATTACTCTGAAAATTTAGAAGTTTACTTTCTTTTGGAATCTGTTAGCATATTCCAAAACTAAAGCGCTTGCAACGAATATAGAAGAATAAGTTCCGATGATAGTTCCAAAGAAAAGAGTGAACGAAAAAGCTCTTAAAACTTCACCGCCAAAAATTAATAAAACTAAGACAGCTAATAAAACTGTACCGGCAGTTAAAATCGTTCGGCTCATGGTTCTATTAACGCTTTGATTGATGAGTTCTTCTAAAGGCATCGTTTTGTGAATTTTCAAGTTTTCTCTTACTCTATCGAAAACGATAACAGTGTCATTAACCGAATAACCGATTAGAGTTAAAAATGCAGCCACTACCGTTAGATCTATTTCCAAATTTAAACCCGGGATAACACCGTATAATGCCGCATATAATCCCATCGTAATTAAAACATCATGGAAAAGAGCTACAACAGCTCCAACTGCAAATATAAATTTGAACCGGAAAGCTAGGTATATTAAAATTCCAATCAGCGAAAGTGCAATTGCAATTAAAGCATTTGTCTTTAATTCATTTCCAACTTTAGGCCCAACGTGATCTTCTTTTATAATTTGGAACGGATTATCCGGCATATTTGTTCTAAGGTTTTCTTTTATCCAATCTGCAATACCTACTCTAACAACCATTTGTTTGTTAGTCAATTCTTCCGATACCTTTCCTGCCTGATAACCGGCTGCTAAAAGTCGGGAAATTAATTCGTTAGTAGTATCGGCATTGGAAAATGCATAAGTAATAGTACTTGCACTAGTATCAACTTTTGTTTTTGGAATTCCCGGAAAAATTTTATCTATTGCATTATCAATATGATCTACAACTTTTGGGAAAATTGCTTTTGGGATGTTTTGGGATTCGGTTCGAATCAATACTCCGGTCTCTCCTCCGAAGGTTTTAATTTCTACAAATCCCAGACCAATTTTTTCAACGTATGATCTTACTGTGCTCACATCTACTGCTTTATCAAATTGAAGGACAATCTCAGTACCACCCTTGAAATCGATACCAAAGTGTAACCCTCTGATTAAAACATTTGCCCAGCCGATTAGAAATAATGATATAGAAATTATATAGAAAATTTTTCTTTTACCAAGCCAGTCTATATGAATATTTTCAAAAATTCGCATTTATTAATTTGCTCCTTAAACCGTTATGTTATCCAATGGTTACTTTAATACCTTTAGCTACCATGTAATCGAATGTCACCTTGGTAATTACTAAAGCGCTAAATAAACTTGCACCTAAACCAATCATCAATGTTAAGGCAAAACCTTGAACAGGGCCGCTGCCGAATTGATAAAGTATGACCGCAGTGATAAAGGTGGTAATATTTGAATCTATAATAGCAGAATATGCCTTTGAGAATCCGCTGTCAACAGAAGCTTTAAGTGTCTTACCTGTTTCCATTTCTTCTCGAATACGTTCGTATATAAGAACGTTAGCATCAACCGCCATACCGATGGTTAAGATTATACCGGCTATACCTGGCAAGGTTAGTGTCGCGTTAAACCCGGCTAAGAATCCTAAGATGAAAAGAATTGTAAACAGCAGAGAGCCTGCCGCAATCATTCCGGCTCTTTGATAGTAAACAATCATGAAAAAGCTTACGACCAGGAATCCTATTAATGTTGAATTAAATCCTTCATTGATAGAATCTTGACCAAGCGATGGTCCGACAGATCTTTCTTCGATTATGTCAACAGGAGCAGGCAATGCACCTGCTTTTAGAACAATTGCCAAAAGTTGTGCTTCCTGTAAGTCCCCGCTTCCGGAAATTTGAGAGTTGCCGCCGGTAATTTTATTCTGTACCACTGGTGCAGAATAAACAACACCGTCCAGAACGATCGCAATTCTTTTCCCAATATTTGCTCCGGTTATACGAGCCCAATCTGCGGCGCCGTCGGAATTCATTTCCATATTAACAATCGGGGCATTGGTTTCAGGACTAATAGTTGCTACTGCATTTGTTATTACTCCCCCGGTTAATTCAGGGTTTTTGTTCACACAGTATAGCATGTAAATTGGTTGCCCATTTTGATTTGCAATGGGTTTTGCGGAAAACACAAATTGTATGTTATTAGGAATAACTTGTTGGACTTCAGGCCGGTTTAGCATTAACTGAAGCTTGTCCCTATCGTCGCCCTTAACATAAGCATCCGCCGATTTACCTTTGGGGTCAAGCATTGCAATTGCAAAAAATGGATGTTTTGCCGCAAATTCCTCAGCGCTCAATTGTTTATTGGAAGTATCAGTTGAAGCGACTTTGCTTTGCTTTGTTTTTGCGGTTGTCCCTTTTGCCAATGAAGAATCTGATTTAGTAGAGTCTACATAAGTTCCTGCTAAAACATCGTCAATTTTTTTCATAATGGAAATTGTTAGCTCAGGATCTTTAACAAGCTTGAACTCGAGAAGGGCAGTACCTTGTAAAAGCTGTTTGGCTTCTTCTTCTCTTGCAATGCCGGGGAGTTCAACTATAATTCTTCTGCTCCCTTGCCTTTGTATTGTTGGTTCTGAAACTCCGTATTGATCAACTCTGTTTCTAATAATTTCCATTGCTCGTGTAACAGCATCATCAGCATCTTTTTGTAGCTCGGAAATAATTTCACTATCGGTCTGCCTAATGTTTCCAAAGTACCTGCTAAGTCTTATTCCACGGGCGGCAAATTTTTTGGCAACGATATTGACCATGGATTCTTCAGATACAGTAGCTTCCTTTTCGGATTCTTTCATCACTGTTTTGAAAACATCGTCCGGATTTTTTGCCAATTTTTCAAGAAGTTTACCAGTGTTAACCTCAAGTACGACACGCATACCGCCTTGCAAATCAAGTCCGAGTTTTAAACTTTTAAGTTTCATTTTATTAATTGAAGGATCAGCATTCTTCAAGCTGTCTTCAATTGATTTTAATTTGCTGTCTAACTTGTCGGCTGAAATTTGAGGATTTGATGCTTTAATCTCTTTCTCTTTTTCCGCTACAACCTTAGAAATCGCTTTCTGATTGTTATAGTTAACGTAGGTTGGGTACAAAAGGTAAAGGCTTAAAACTACAGCTCCAAGAATTAGGATTAGTCTAAATCTATATTCTTTCATGTTTTAATTTTGCTTATAAAATGAATCTTTAAATTAATTGAAAGCCAAAATTACTTGATGATGCTTAGAAAGTCAATTAAATTTGAATGTATTATTCAATTGATATCAAATTAAGTTAATTACTCTTTTTACCAATCTTTCAAATTTATCTTTAACAAGATTTGCCGTTTCGGTCACTTCTGAATGGTCTAATTTTTTATTTGAAATTCCGGCTGCATAATTTGTAATACACGAAATCGATCCTGTCTGTAAACCCAAAAAACTGGCAAACAGGGCTTCATGAACAGTAGACATCCCAACTGCGTCGCCGCCAAAGTTTTTTATCATTTGAATTTCTGCGGGTGTTTCGTAGCTAGGACCCTTGGTGTACCAGTAAACTCCTTCTACAATTTTAATTTTTTCTTTATCGGCAGATTTTCTAATAATTTGATTAATCTCTTTCGAAGGTAGATCTATTAAATTATTTTTACTTTCTACAGATGGCAGTCCCGTAACTTCCAGCAATTCCTTTTTGATGCTTA
>JAJYCM010000329.1 GCA_021778375.1 Bacteroidota bacterium | reverse complement strand
AGATGTCAGGGTAGCATCTCTTTAGTCGTCCTTTAGACGAAAATGAAGCTACCGCCTTTATAGGCGGTAGTAATTCACTTATGTTAAAAAGGAACAGAAATAAGATGAAAATTAGATTTACTATATTTATTTTTTTAGTATCCTTTTCGCTAAAAGGATTTGCTCAAACAGAATCTAAGAACGGAGCAAATAATTATTTTAAGGTAGATTCAACCGCACTTTGGCAGCCTGGTATGAGCATTATGCAGCATATTCGTGAAGTTTGCGCAAAAGCAAAATTCCCTGATTTTGGTAAATGCTTTGTTGCGCAAATGAAAGTATCAGGTGCCTCACCTCAGGCAGTTGAGTTTGCTAAAATGACAGATAATCAAGGTTATTTAAGGGATTTTAAAAGGTTTGGACTAGTAAATGTAGCTTACTCTAATTTTCCCTTCCGTGCAAATGAAAATCAAGTCTGTTTTCTTGTAAACGGATCTCCGAATATGATTGATGTTGACGATTATAATTTAATGCCGTTAAAAGGTATTAAAAAAAATATAATTTATAAAGTGATTGCATCAAAATATCCAGATGTGACTATATGGCCCGGTGATAGATCAGGAACTAATTATCCCGTAATGTTAAATTTACCGGGAGGAGAAGAAAGGTTTATTTTTAGTTATCAACTTCAGAAGGGCTGCCATGCATGTGCAATTTTAGGAAATGCAAAATTTGCATTTGATTTTAATAGGAGCGGAAAATTTCTTGGGGTAAAGGTTATTAGTGTAGAAACAATTTCTCAGGCAAAGTAATGGCAAAAAAAAATCAATCTCTAATAAATTTTCTTTCGACCGATGGACTTAATCGTCTCGCAGAATATAGGGCGGACGTAAAATGGATTGAAGATAAATTAAGAAGTCCAGAATCAATATTTATCCCGGTACATAATCAAAAGAATTTATTTGAAGAAACCTCCACCCATAAACTTGACCTTACCCCCACCCCCGTCTTCTTATCATTTAAAGAAGTTGCTAATTTTGGTACTGGTGCCTACTCGGTATATTTTCTCGGCGAAATCGGAGAGAAGTTTTACTTTGCAGTTAATTTTGAAAGTGCCGGTAAAGAAGTTGAAGATGAATTGCTTAAGCGGGGAAGATTTGATGAGTTCCGGAAAATTATGTCTTTAATGAATCCGGTAAATGCATCCCTATTGGCGTATGCCCGCGCTCTTACACATTGGCACTCACGGAATAAGTATTGCGGTGTATGCGGCAGTAAAACCCGGAGCGCCGATTCCGGTCATAAAATTGTATGTAAAAATCAAGCTTGTTTGACTGAATATTTCCCGCGTACAGACCCTGCTATTATTGTCTTAGTTAGCAAAGGTAATCGCTGCCTATTGGCTCGACAAAGGCAATGGCCAAAAGGACAATATTCAAACATTGCCGGTTTTGTTGAGCAGGGTGAAAGCCTTGAACTGGCTGTAAAAAGAGAAGTATATGAAGAAACAGGCATAATGGTTAATAAAATTTCATATCATTCATCCCAGCCCTGGCCCTTCCCGGGTTCTTTAATGATCGGATTTCATGCCTCTGCCGAAAATCTTAATATCTCTCCTCATGATAATGAACTTGAAGACATTCGCTGGTTTACTCGCCAAGAAATTATTAAAAGCCTTTCAGATAAAACCCTAAGATTTCCTCCTCCAATCTCAGTTTCATTCAAATTGATCGAACACTGGTTCGATAAAGTTGGGCAAGAAAAATTAAGAGATCTTGTAAAATAGAAAAAGTTGTTATGTCAACCAATCTGCCAAAGATTCACCATAAATCCCACCGAAGCCGGAAGAAATCCTTCCTAATTTTACTGTCGCATTTCGATAATCGAATCCGAAATCTCCCGTGTCTCCGTCCCGCCCCTGTCGGGAAAAGTCAAAAAATAAATCTACCATCCCATTCATATTGTTTGTATAATAAAAACTTAATAAATATATTTTATAATGAATATTAATAATTACATTATCTTAATGATTTGTGAAATTCAATTTTACCTTAATTGAGGGGTTACCATGACAAAAAAGGAAAACAAAATTTCTATCCCGGATAACAATTATAGTTCTCTTATTAAAGATATTTCCTCAATACTTGAAACAGCAAGAAGAACCTCTGCAAGAGCGGTTAACACAATTCTTACTGCAACATATTGGGAAGTGGGTAGAAGAATTGTCGAGTATGAGCAGCACGGTGCTGAACGAGCAGTTTATGGGAAAAATCTTCTGCTAAATCTTTCGTCCGATCTAACTAAAAATTTTGGTAGAGGCTTCTCGGTTGACAATCTTGAATTAATGCGCCTATTCTTTTTAACATTTCCTATTAAACAAATTTCCGGAACAGTGTCTCGGAAATCTGATTTACAAAAATCCGAATCGAAGTCTCGGAATTTGCTGGTTGATTTAACCATTCGTTTTCAATTACCCTGGTCTCACTATGTTATGCTTATAAGAAGAGTAAAATCAAATGAAGCAAGAAGTTTCTATGAAACAGAGGCACTCCGCAGCGGCTGGTCTGTTCGTCAACTAGACAGATAATTCTCAACTCAGTTTTATGAACGCACCTTGCTATCTAAGAATAAATCGGCAATGCTTAAGAAAGGTGAAAAACCAATAGCCGGTGACATTGTTAGCGCTGAAGAAGAAATAAAGGATCCTTTTGTTTTAGAGTTCCTAGGTTTGAAAGACGAATACTCCGAAAGCGAATTGGAAGAAGCTTTAATAAAACATTTGGAAAATTTCTTGCTCGAACTCGGCGGAAACTTTGCATTTATATGTCGCCAGAAAAGATTAAGAATAGGAGGCACTTGGTATAAAGTCGATTTACTTTTCTTTCATCGCAAACTAAAGTGTTTAGTTGTTATTGATTTGAAAGTAGGAAAATTTACACACTCCGACGCCGGTCAAATGCACATGTACTTAAACTATGCAAAAGCACATTGGAGTAATAAAGATGAAAACCCCCCTGTTGGTTTGATACTTTGCGCTGAAAAGGATTCCGCTGTTGCAAAGTACGCTTTGGAAGGACTGCCGAATAAAGTTCTTGCCGCTGAATACAAGCTAAACTTACCCGATGAAAAAATCCTTGCTAAAGAAGTTGAGCATACAAGAAAAATGTTAGTGGGTATCCATCCCGGCTTTGTCGGGAAAAGTAGAAATCCTAAAAAATAAATTGACCTAAAAGAAAAACTCGACCAAGCT
>JAJYCM010000328.1 GCA_021778375.1 Bacteroidota bacterium | reverse complement strand
TTCTAAAAACAAAATGCACCGGAACAACTGCTTTTATTTATACAGGCGAACCTACATTAAGAAAATCCATCGGACTTAGAACTAGCAGAAGAATCCCTCTTACAAACGGAAAGCTTGATGGCGTGTTACTCCAAATAGACAGCTACGAAGGAAGTAAGAAGAAAAAATACCGTACTGAAGAAGGCACAGAATAAAAGAACTTCAAAAACATTGCAAAGGAACTATTAAGTATGAAACGTTTTGAAATGGTAATAAAATCATATACCATTTTACTATTTTTTTTTATACTGAATAATTTTGCTTTTGCACAAAGCACTCTTATAGGAAAAATAACCGACATAAAAAATGATATCCCATTAAAAGGAGCATCTGTTTATGTACCTGACTTAAAAATCGGGGCAATATCACGAACTAACGGCACCTACCAGCTCAAAGATATTCCCGACGGAACATATCTTCTTGAAGTAAGTTATCTCGGATATCTTTCTCAGTCGAAACAAATAACTATAAATAAAAATATGACCGTTAATTTTGCATTAGAGCAATCAAGCATTGAGATGCAGGAAGTAGTGGTAACAGGCGTTCCGTCGGCAACAGAACAACAAACTAATCCGGTTCCGGTTAGCGCAGTCGGACAGAATAGTTTTTTAGAAACAACATCCGACAATATTATTGATGCGCTCAAAAACTCGCCCGGCGTATCGGAAATAACCGAAGGACCTGCTATTTCAAAACCGATTATTAGAGGATTAGGTTATAACCGTGTTGTGGTTGTTAATGATGGTATAAGACAGGAGGGACAGCAGTTTGGCGATGAATTTGGAATTGAAGTCGATCCATATTCAATTTACAAAGTTGAAATAATGCGAGGACCCGCAAGCTTAAGCTATGGTTCCGATGCAATGGCGGGGGTTATAAATATGCTCCCCTTCCCTACTCTTCCCGAAGGTGAAATAAAAGGGAACATCATTAATAATTATCAAACTAACAACGGACTTTACGCCGGTTCAGCTTACATTGCAGGTAATAACAATAACATAACCTGGAATGCCCGATATACTTATATGGATTCACATGCTTATCAAAATAAATATGACGGATATGTTTTTAATTCCGGGTATGGTGAAAATAATTTTAGAGGAAGTATCGGGATCAATCGCAGTTGGGGATACTCCCGCCTTATATTAAGCAGCTTTGATTTAAAACTTGGAATTGTTGAAGGGGGCAGAGACAGCGCTACAGGACAATTTACAAGACATATATTAGCTTCTGATGGTTCAGACAGCGCAGCAATTGCCTCTAATTCCGATTTAACAACTTATTCCCACGACATGATTATTCATCAACATGTCCGTCATTACAAAATTGTTTTGGATAACAGCATAGCATTTGGAGACGGACGATTAGGAGTAAGATTGGGATTTCAACAAAATAATCGCCAGGAAGCAAACGATGTTACAATCGGGAATATTTATAATATCTATTATTTCTTAAACACTTTTAATTACGATATTCGCTACATTTTCCCCGAAAAAAATAAACTTGAATTTTCTTTTGGTACAAATGGAATGCAGCAGAACTCTCAAAATAAAGGTTCATTATTCTTAGTACCTGAATATCAATTATTTGACTTCGGAGTTTTTGCGATCGGGAAAAAAACTTTTGATAAATTATCAATAGCAGGAGGGTTGCGTTTTGATAATCGCTCACTTCAAGGAGACGATCTTTATTTAGACAGCAGCGGAGTTAGATTAAATGGTCCGGCACCGGATGCAGTTCACCGGTTCGCAGCGTATGAATCCAATTTCCCCGGAATTTCCGGAAGCATCGGAGCTGCTTATGATTTTTCAAAGACAGTTTACGGAAAAATAAACCTTTCACGAGGATTCCGCGCGCCGAATATTGCCGAAAGCGGGAGCAACGGAATTCATGACGGAACTCCTTTTTATGAAATAGGAGATCCAAATCTAAAGCCGGAAACCAGCTTGCAGTTGGATGTAACGCTTGGATTTAATTCAAGCGATGTTACTTCCGAATTAACTGTATTTGATAATAATATCGACAACTATATTTTCCCCGTAAAACTTGCGAGTGTTTTCGGCGGTGATTCGATAAGCACCGATGTAATGGCTAAAATGAGCGGACCGACGTTTAAGTATATTTCAGGCAATGCTGTAATTTCGGGAGCAGAGCTTACATTGAATATTCATCCGGAAGAAGTTCAATGGTTTCATTTCAATAATTCATTTTCGATGTTAAGCGCAATTCAAAAAGATCAGCCGGATTCGACAAAATATTTACCTTACACTCCTCCTTTCAAGTTAGTGTCGGGTGTGGAATTTAATGCGAAAACTCTCTGTGGAGTTTTTAGAAATGCCTATTTTCGTTTGGATTTAGAACACTATTTCAAACAGGATAAGATTTACTATAAATTCGGCAATGAAACTGTTACGCCTGCTTATACACTGTTAAACGCCGGCATTGGAGCTGAGGTAATTTCAAATGGACAAACCCTCTTTTCGGTATACATATACGGAAGTAATCTTTTAGATGAAGCATATCAAAGCAATATGAGCCGGTTGAAATACGGAGACACCAATAATGTTACCGGGAGAGTCGGAGTTTTTGAAATGGGAAGAAATATAAGTTTCAAAATAGCCGTACCTCTTGATTTCGGAAAGAGCTAAATAAATTAAGCACCACAACGTAAATAGAAAATTGATTTTGCAGGTTTAGCAAACTTATCGGTAGAATCTTTCAACTAAATTTACAGCGCAAATTTTTTGAATGATAAATCTGCGCTGTAAAAGGGATACTAAAAGCAATTAATTCTTTTTCATAATTTCCATAATTTCGTTGTGGATTAGACCGTTGGTGGCGAGAAATTTTTCGGAATAAATATCGATTTGATTACCATTAAAGTCTGTGATTAGGCCGCCGGCTTCCTCAGCGATTAATTTTCCGGCACAAACATCCCAAGGATGAAGCTGTACCTCCCAAAAGCCGTCAAATACTCCTCTCGCAAGATAGCAAAAATCAATCGCTGCAGATCCAAGTCGTCTTACTCCTCTTGCAACAGTTGTTAATGCGACAAACTTACCGAGCGCATTTTCGGGGTTCTCTGCAATATTATATGGGAAACCGGTTACAAGAACACTCCGGCTTAATTTGTCATTTTTACTGACAGATATTTTTTCTGAATTAGCAAAAGCGCCACTTCCCAACTCTGCTGAGTATGTAATATCATTCATCACATCGTAAA
>JAJYCM010000327.1 GCA_021778375.1 Bacteroidota bacterium | reverse complement strand
TACAGTATTGAATTTTATCCTAACACTGTTTTTCCTTTTCTCCTGTTCTGGTTGAATAAAGGTCCTGCCGATATAATGGCTTCGTATTAACCCGATTTCAAGCTTAGCGTTTATTCCCATTTTTTCCAATTGAGTTTCGTAACCAATTGCTGTGGTGTTAGAGCTATCCGGAACGCTAATTACAATAACCTTTTCACCGTCCTTATCTTCAACCGGATATATTCTTGCTAGTATTTTTCCCAACCTTCGTCTCATTTTATCAACGTTGTGCCCGAAAATAAAGCTATCGGGACGCGAGAAATAGATATATTCAAAGATACAATGTTTTTGGGGAGAGACTGTGTCAAAGATGTTGTAAGATTGGATATCCTCAACACTTTTAACATTTTCATCAATCACAATTATTTCCCCGGGATTGACTTCTCTTATAAACTTTGCAGAATTAATATCAAAGGCACAGGTTTCTGATGCAACAATAAAATTACCATTTAATTTTCCTATCGATAGAGGACGAAAGCCAAATGGATCTCTTGCGGCAATTAATTTATCATTGGTTAAAATGGTTAAACAATATGCGCCTTCAAGTCTTGATAAAGCTTCTTTAATTTGATCCACCTGATTACTTAATCTGCTTCGAGCAATCAGATGTAAGATTACTTCTGTGTCGCTTGTTGTCTGAAAAATGGCTCCTTCATCAACAAGCTCTTCTCGAAGTTGTTTAGCATTAGTTAGGTTACCATTGTGAGCAACTGCCAAATTTCCCAATCGATAATTAACTACAAACGGTTGAATGTTTTTTCTCGAGTCGGATGAACCAGTCGTGGAATATCGATTATGACCTATTGCGGCATTTCCGGTTAAAACATTTTTAAATATTTTTGAGTCGGCAAATACATCGGATACCAATCCCTCGCCTTTGTGGATATTAAAAATTGGTTTTCCTTTTCCGTTAAAATCTCGCGTTACAATGCCGCTTGCTTCCTGCCCGCGGTGCTGAAGTGCGTGAAGCCCATAATAAGTATTTACAGCTGCTTCGTCTGTACCAAATATTCCAAATATTCCACAATGGCATTTAGGTTTATCGGCATTAAGTCGTAATTTCATTTATTCTTTATTAAAATTGTTAGGTTAAAATTACGGAATAAATTTCGTTTTATAAAATTGAAGTGCGATTTGACATAGGAAGGGATGTTCTGTACAGTATCAATTAGAAATTGGTGAATGATTTGATGATTAATTGCTGATTGAGCTATCAGGAGAGAATTTCTATAGTTTGATTATGGAAAAGATAGAAGATAATAAGGTTGATAAGTATTTGATTGGTGCTATTCTTTTTTTGTATTGTTATAGGAGAATTAGATGGATAGAATAATGCATATTAATCATGCTGTCCTTTAGGAATTTGTTAAATAAACACGTCCAGTATTTCTAAGTAAAAAAATAGTACTCAAAAAAACGATAGAATTGTCGGAACGGTGGGATTTGAACCCACGACCACCTGAACCCCATTCAGGTACGCTACCGGGCTGCGCCACGTTCCGATTAAATTATAATTTAGAAAGTATGTATTCTAAAACTTCCTTTACTTCTTCGAGATCTTTTTTAGGAGAATTTTGTTTTTCTTTTTTATTCTCAATAAAAGTATGTGTATTCTTGATCTGTTCAACCTTGATTTCTTGAGCAATATTCATAATCTCAGGTTCAAAATTACCTAGCACTTTTTTCGCACCTTCAATTGTATATTTCTTGTCTCTTAATAATGTTTTAATTTTTAATATTAGCTGAATATCTTTATTAGTATAGATTCTATTTCCAGCGCGATTTTTTTGGGGACTTAATTCTTCAAATTCAGTTTCCCAATATCTTAGAACGTATTGCTCAACTTCAGTAATTTTACTTACTTCGCTGATGGAATAGTAAAGTTTTTTGATCGAAAGATCTTTCATATTTTCTCGTTGAGATTTGATATAAAAATAACTAATTCATTTAATAATATCAATATCAACAAATCAAATAAATTTAATCTTTAACTACTTTTGTTTAATAGCTATTTTCTTTAAGGATAATTTTTATTAGCTCGCTAATATCATTAAGTTCATAATCAGCATTATGTATTTGGGTGTTAAACGTGTCCCCATATTTTGCAAAGGCAGTTTTCATACCGACTTGAGAAGCGCCTAAAATATCACGTTCAGCCCAATCACCTACCATTAGTGCTTGATCGGGAGCAACATTTAGTTTTTTCAAAATCATCAAAAATGGCGCAGAATGTGGCTTCCTTTCACCAGTGTCTTCAAATGTGACTACAGCATCAAAAATGTGATGAAAATTTAAGTAAGCCAGCCTGAGCCAAGCTTCTTTTGTCGGAGCGTCTGAAACTATCCCCATTTTCATTCCCATCTTAACCAATTGATGTAATGTAGGATAAACATGAGGGTAAGGTATCAGTGCCGCTTCCCTTGCCCGTCTATATGCAACTATGCCAGCTGATAGAATTTTATAATCAACTTTTTTTAATACACGTTGTAAAAAGACATCAAATACTTTTTGATATTCAATTCCTTGTTCCTTGTAAATTTCATCAATAATTTTATTAGATTCTTCGATTGAAATCTGAAGTCCCGAATCAACCATTGCGCGAATGGCTTCTTCTATCGAAAGGCGTTTCATTTTCATGAAATCTACTAATGTATTATCC
Source organism: Bacteroidota bacterium (assembly GCA_021778375.1). GTDB lineage: Bacteria > Bacteroidota > Ignavibacteria > Ignavibacteriales > Ignavibacteriaceae > FEN-1297. The sequence continues at coordinate 573 of JAJYCM010000327.1, read as the reverse complement.
AGGTCAAAGATAACAGCTTTAATCAACTTTCACCTTCCTGTACTATTTAATTTAATGATTAAAAATACTGCCGCCATATAACTATTTTCTTTAAAACCGCTAATATATCCATCACAGGAGGAAGCAGTTATTAGGGTTTGTCTAAAGTCTTCTCTTTTGGCTAAATGAGACAAATGAACTTCTATTTTAACAATCTTGCAATCTTCTAAGGCATCTTTTATTGCAACTGAAGTATGTGCAAACCCACCAGGGTTAATAATTAATCCATCAAAGGATTTCTCTGCTTTTTGGATTATATTAACTATTTCGCCTTCAATATTTGATTGAATGAATGAAAAATCTACATTGTTAAACTCTTTAATCAGCAAGGTTTGTATTTTATTAAGTGTTAATTTGCCGTAATGACTTTTATCTCTAATTCCTAATTTATTTAAGTTAGGGCCATTTATTACCAGAATTTTCATTTTACCTCACTCATTTCCTCAATAATTTCTCTAATCTTTGGTGTTAAATAAATTTGGTCGATCCCCAATTCCTTAAGTGCCATTGACAAAATCATTACTTTTCGTTGCA
>JAJYCM010000326.1 GCA_021778375.1 Bacteroidota bacterium | reverse complement strand
GTTTGAAGATCGTCGGCACCGGCATCTAAAATTATTTCCATCAAATCGTCTTCGGATTTACCTTGCCGGGGAAGCGTAACCACGCCTTTCTTTTCAAACATCCAAGCTACCGAACCGCCTTCGCCCATGCTTCCGCCGTTCTTACTGAAGATATGTCTGACTTCCGCTACAGTCCTGTTTTTATTATCAGTCGCAACTTCAACAATAACAGCAACGCCAGCAGGTCCATATCCTTCATATGTAAGCTCAACATAAGAAACACCTTCAAGCTCGCCTGTGGCTTTTTTAATAGCGCGATCAATATTATCTGCCGGCATATTAACAGCTTTTGCATTATCAATTGCAAGCCTTAGGCGGGGGTTACCTACCGGGTCGCCGCCGCCTTCGCGGGCAGCAATTGTAATTTCCTTAATAATTTTTGTGAATGCTTTACCGCGTTTAGAATCTATTGCGGCTTTTTTCCTTTTGGTCGTTGCCCATTTTGAATGACCTGACATGAATGACTCCTAATTATTTTCTTTTATTTTTAAATCTTTTAGTTTTAATTGTGTAAAAATTCTTCCGTCTCTTTCACTTTTATCAATATTATAGACAATATCGATTACCGAATTATGATTGTTTACAATATTAAGATACTCGCCCATTTTGAAACCTATTGCATCGAAGTTTCTGTCACAACCGGCTTGTTTCAAACTCATTACCAGATGATTTGTTCCAACTATTCGCGGAGTATTTGCTATTTCCACGCCTTCCGATAAAAATACAGGACGCATATTGCCTGGACCAAATGGAGCAAATTGCTCCATAATTCTTAAAAACTTAGGTGTTATTTCGGAAAATTTAAGCTTAGAGTCAATATGTATTTCCGGAGATAAATCTTCTTCAGATATTGATTCTTTTACTATTTGATTGAACTTCAATTTAAACTCGTCTATGTTTTCAAGTTCAACTGCAAGTCCTGCAGCCGCTTTATGACCGCCGAAGTGGATTAATAAATCCTCACATTTTTTTAATGCTTCATAAATATTAAAATTTGAAATACTTCTTGCCGATCCTTTGGCAACGCCGTCTATAGTGGTAAGCATGATTGTTGGTCTATAATATCTTTCAACGAGCCTTGAAGCTACTATTCCAATTACGCCGGGATGCCAATTTTCTTGATGTAAAATTATTGCCGCCCCATCATTTTCATCAGAAGAGTTTTCAAGAATTTCTAAAGCATTATCAAAAGTGTCTTCATCAATTTTTCTTCGTTGGTAGTTTTCCGATTCCAAGACCTTAGCAAGTTCAAATGCTTTATCTTTTTCGTTAGTTATTAAAAGCTGTACTGCACGCTCTGCGTCGCCCAATCGTCCTACAGCATTTATTCTTGGTGCAATAGTAAAAACAATTTGTCCCGAGGTAAGACTTCCATGTTTATTATTGCTGCTTTCCATCAATGCTTCAATTCCGGGGCGAGGATTTGTATTAATTAAATTTATTCCTTCTTTAACAAGTACGCGGTTTTCATCAACCAAAGAGACAATATCGGCAGCGGCGGCAAGTGAAACTAGGTCTAAATATTTAAATGGTAAATCTCTCTTGCCAATTCTTTCTGCAACTCCTTGCGCAAGCTTAAATGCGACTCCAGCTCCCGACAGATACTTAAAAGGATAATTGCAATTTGGTTTTAAGGGATCGAGTACGGCAAGAGCATCGGGAATTTTTTCTTTGGGTTGATGGTGATCGCAAATAATTAAGTCGATTCCTAATTCCTTAACATATTCTGCTTCTTCAATTGCTGTTATTCCGCAGTCAACCGAAATTAAAAGTGCTGTCCCTCTTTCTTTCACATAATCAATTGCAGATTTGGAAATGCCGTAACCCTCTGTCAAACGTTTAGGAATGTAGAATTCAACGTTGGCGCCGAGTTCTTTAAGGAATAGATAAAGCAATGCAGTTGAGCAAGTGCCGTCAACATCATAGTCGCCATAAATACAAATTAATTGGTTTTCAGTTAGGGCTTGAATAACTCTGTAAGTGGCGACTTCCATACCGTCCATTAAAAAAGGATTGTAAAGAAAATCGAGAGAGGGCCTGAAAAAAGTTTTTGCCTTATCGAAGTCGGTAATATTTCGAAGAATTAAAAGTTTTGCTAGTACATCGGAAATGGATAATGAATCTGCTAATGAACTTATTAAATATTCATTTTCAATTTCATTAATTTTCCATCGCTTTTTCAGCATTCGTTTTTCCTGCAGATGACAAAAAGAACAAATAAAATAGTTCAGACCTATAAGCCGAATTTTGTAACCCCGTTTAACCGGGGCGGCAATTATTTGTCTTGGCTCCGAATTACTCCGGAACTCTAGCGGGCTACCCGGAAATCCTTGCTTGCACTCCAATCGGAATTCAAGTATTCAAGGCGAACAACCTTGTTCCTTTCCCGTATAAGCCGGGATGGAAAGACTTCCCTATTTGCCCTTGCTTCGAGTGGGGTTTACCCTGCCGGAAATGTTACCATTTCCGCGGTAGGCTCTTACCCTGCCGTTTCACCCTTATCCCGGCTTTCGCCGGGACGGTATATTTTCTGTGGCACTTTCCGTAACTATCCGGTTACCCGAATAATCCCCGGGTGTTACCCGGCACTCTGTTCTATGAAGTTCGGACTTTCCTCTATTTCTCTATAGGAACAGCAATTGCCCGGACTGAACTATTTTATTATTCTTTAAAATTAAGCGGGATAAAATTTCGCTTATCCAACCTAAGCCAATTACTTATTTAATGTTAGATGAATTTCAATTTAGTAAATATAATAAATTACTTTTGTTAAAGCATCAGGAAAGATTAAAGAAGGCAATTTCTTAGTGGTGTTTTACTAATAATATATGAAAATTTCAATTATCTCCCTAAAAATGGAATTATCCATCCAGAAAGTGCAAATTGCGCTAAAAAGCCTGAAAAAATAAAAATTATTTTTGTCTGTCAAAGAAATTGTACAAGCACAATTTGCAAGTCCTAAAAAAAAGTTTTATTTAAACTTCAATTGTTTCTGCTACTTCGGCAGAAACTAAAATTCGTCCGCAATACTCACAAAAGAAAAGCTTATTATTCCTTCTAATTTCAAGCTGGCGCTGAGGAGGAACAATATTATGACAGCCCGAACAAGCCGCTCTTTTTATAGTAGCTACTGCTTTCCCTTTTTTTGCTTTTCGAATTCTCATGTAAGCGGCATAATCTGGCTTTTTAGTTTGATCTTCTATTTCTTTTCTCTTGGTTCTAAGCTTGGATTCTTCTTTTTCATTAGCC
>JAJYCM010000032.1 GCA_021778375.1 Bacteroidota bacterium | reverse complement strand
TGGTTTTTCTCAAGCATATTAGTTCCCTTAATTTTACTAGTTGTTATTGCTTATAAAGATTTCAATGGTCCGTACAATTTGAATTACTTTTTTATTATCTTCTTTTCGCTCTATTCATTATTTATACTGACTAATTGCTATAAATTTTTCTTTGGTTTCTATATAAACATTGACGATGAGGATATAATAATTATTAAAAGCTTCTTGAACCTAAAAAAACTAATAAAGATAAATGAAATTAAATGGATTACTTCAGAAAAAGGATGGATTGTTATTTCCAATAAATTGAAGGAGTTTAAGATAAAGAAAGATTTTATTAACACTACGCAAATAAAATCTTTTTATGATGAGCTTTCTTCAAAGACTAAATTAGAAATAAAATTTTACGATTAAGATTGCTCTTATTTCCCGCTTGTTTTATTTTGCCAAATGAGGAATTGCTCACCCGGCAGGGTTGATTTTTATTAGGACGAAGAATTTTTTCGTCTGATAAACTGAATATATTAAAATGAAATGTTATTAATATTTTGGAATAAACAAGTTATGGAGCTTAAGCTTATATTTAAGCGGAATGTTATACCTTTTAGTTAAAATATAGTGTTGAATATTTTGATGAATATGAATACATTAGAATGCAAAGAAATAATAGACATTCATTGAGGAAATTTTATGTCAAAAACAATAACACTTCGATTAAGCGAAGAAAATTATAAAGTTTTTAGAACACTTGCAGATAGAGATAACAGACCAATTTCTAATTTTATTGAAACTGCTGTTAAAAGATTCATTGAACATAATGTTTTTGTAGATGAGTTCGAAATGGAGGAAATACTGAATAATGTTGAACTCACCAAAAGTTTAAAGCGCGGAATATCTGATATGAAATCAAAGAAGGGGCGATTGGTTGAGTAATTATAAAATTTTTGAAACCAACGAATTCCTCAAGAGGATTGAGAAAATCTCCAATCGTGATAAACTCTTCATTGAAAAGAAGCTTCTTCAACATATTTATCCTCAACTAAGAGAAGAACCACACTACGGAAACAATATCAAGAAGTTAATAGACTACAAACCTGAAACTTGGCGTTATAGAATTGGCAAATATAGATTATTCTATGTCATAGAAGAGAGTGAAAAAACTATTTATGTATTGTCAATAGATTTAAGAAAAGACGCTTATTAAAAATATTTTCCTTTACAAATAAAATATAATAACTAGCCAATCAAGATTTGAGGGTTGGATTTCGCCCCGCAAACGGGGCGAGCTCTCCCTATCGGTCGTCGAAATTACAAAGAGTTTTGAAAGGGATTTCTCACCGGCTTAAGCCGGATTCGAAATGACAACTGAGTTGGAGACGGAATTAGATAATTGAGCTGGGAAATGGGATTTCTCCCTTCGGTCGAAATGACCTTTATTAGTTGCGCAACAGACTCGGCAGGAGGGGCGGATTCGAAATGACACGTGGAATAGAAAGGAAACCCCCTTGGAGGCTATGATATTAAACAATGTAGAAGAATTATTACACCGCTCCAAATAGGATATTAACTTTACATGGCTTATTTTATGTGTTAACCTCATGAAAGCGGATCAGATGTTAGACCAAAATAATAATACTTCAAGATTTGAAGTAATCAAAAGCCTTGAAGGCTTTGTAGATCAGAATCTCCCCGAATTATTGAAACCTGTTAATGAAAGCTGGCAGCCAAGCGATTTCCTTCCCAATATGCGCTCAGGCGAATGGTCGGATGAAATAAAACATTTTCGGGAAGCGGCAAAAGGATTATCCGATGATTTGTTAATTGTATTAATCGGCGATATGGTTACTGAAGAAGCTTTGCCGACATATCAGACGTGGTTAAACCGGCTTGAAGGTATAACAGACATTACAGGAAGCAGTGAAAATCCTTGGGCTAAATGGAGCCGAGGATGGACTTCGGAAGAAAACCGGCATGGCGATTTGCTGAATAAGTATCTTTACCTTTCGGGTAGAGTCGATATGCGCGCAGTTGAAGTTACTATTCATCATTTGATTAATAACGGATTTGATCCAAAAACAGAAAACGATCCTTACCTTGGATTTATTTATACTTCATTCCAGGAAAGAGCTACTAAAATTTCTCACCGTAATGTTGCTACGCTTGCAAAGAAAGAAGGAGATGAGCATCTGCATAAAATATGCGGGGTAATTGCTGGTGATGAAGCACGCCATGAAAAAGCCTATCGTCTTTTTATGTCGAAGATTTTTGATGTCGATCCTATCCAAGCAATTCTTTCTTTTTCCAAAATGATGAAAACCAAAATTATTATGCCTGCTCATTTGATGGATAGCGGCAGTGACAAAAACTTATTTGCAAACTTTTCTAAGGTGGCACAGAAGCTTGAAGTTTACACAGTAAAAGATTATTCGGAAATTATAAACAATCTTGTTAAAGGCTGGAATATTGAAAAATTGCATGGTCTATCCGGAATTGCTGCAAAGGCGCAGGATTATTTATGCACGCTATCAGAAAGATACCTGGCTCTTTCAAACAGGTTTTCGTTCAGCGGAACAAACGAAAAGTTCAGCTGGATATTTAATAGAGAAGTTGGGGTGTAAGTAGTAACGAGTAACTAGTGACGAGTGACAAGCGGGGAAAAGTAAGGAGTAGGCAGTCAGGGGCAATACAAAAACACTATATTTTATTTCCCAGACTGAAGTCTGGGCTACGGGGAGGAAGTTGTATGGGCAAGTTGAGGAGGAAGTGCTACAACTTGCGTAAGGTGAATTAATAATAAAAATGGAATTGAAGCAGCGCTGAATCTTGTTTAGGAAGAGGCGGTTGGTTTGGCTGCTGATGCGCAAATTGAAATCGGTATTCAGGAATAAGTTCAATAAAGCTGAAAGGATAAAAGCTAAATCCTGCAACTAATCTTGACACATCATCATTTGTTACGTTAATATTTGGATCAAATCTATCATACCTAAGAACAGTCTCTAATCCTTTGAATAATACATAAGAAGCCTCCAGCATTTGTGCGCTTGATTTCGTACCTGTAAGGATATAATCCTGGGCAATATCATATTCGCCTATAAGAGTAAAATTATCGACACCAAAGCCTAAAAATCCACCGTACATATTTACCTTATGCTCGGAGGGCACCTGTGTGTAAATTAGTGGTCCCGAAAAGTTTGTGAAAGACCCGCCGAACATTAAAGCGACTTTATTTGCAATAACAGGAGAGAAATGAATGCTGGCAGTATAAGCCGGATCGCTTTGAAAATTAAGTGAAACCGGAGCGCCCACACTTGCGGTAAACAATCCGAAATCTGAGATATTATAGCCGACTTCAACACCTGTAACATTATAGCGAGGGTCAAATATTAAACCTTGCCGCGTATTTGTGGTAAATAAATATCCAAGATCACCTCCTCGAGTGTACGCAGTATGATCATCAAGCAATACTCCGTAATCGGGGACAAAACTACCGGCTTTAACATAACTTGAATTAGGGAGAATATGGGCAATGACAAATCCAGTCCAATCAGCATTAACAAAATCATAATTACTGTAGATATCAATGCTATCCAGTACTTTCACATTTACATACATAGAGCCTTGCATTTTCTGAAATGTCGTTTTGCCTAATTGTTGAGAGTAAATATATTGCGAGCGGTAGTCAAGACCGAATTGAATATTTTTTCCTATATAATCATCCATCGTAAGGTCTTTATCTCTTTCTCTGGGAGAGACAAGAGGCAATACCCTAAGACCATAATGCCAACCGCCGCGGTTACGCATAGCGCCGCCGGAAGGATCAATATGGCAGTCAATGCATTGCGCACCCATTCTTAGGGCATACCGTGGTAACGCAAAGTTTTGATTAGCGGTAACGCCCAGAATTAATAAAACCAACCCAAGTTTTAATGATTTCATATAATTTCTGTTATAATAATGAAAAGGTTAATTATTTAAGTTAAAATAATTTTTATCATTATTATTTTCAAAGACTCTTTTTTTAATGTGCTGTAAAACATTATTGGAGTGTAAATGATTTCTGGATTTGACAAATCAAATAACATTGATTCCAAAACCAATCTTCTTTACTTTTGGTTCTTAATTAATTGAGTTTATGAAAAAAGTTTTAATTTTGGGCTCTACTGGGTCTATAGGAAAAAACACTTTAAATGTGATCAGAGATTTTCCTGATAAATTTGAAGTCGCCGCTCTTACATCTAACACAAGAATAGACTTGCTTGAGATACAGATTGATGAATTTAAGCCTCGCATAGTAGTTGTAAGAGATGAAATTCTTGGCAAACGGTTAAGAGATAAAATCGGAAATAAGTGCAAGGTTCTTACCGGAAATTCGGGATTGCTCGAGGTGGCTGCAAATTTTGATTATGACATTTTTGTAGGCGCTATTGTTGGTTCTAACGGGTTAGCGCCGACTATCGAAGCAATTAAGCGGGGCAAAACAATTGCGCTTGCAAACAAAGAGACCTTAGTTGTTGCCGGAGAATTAATTACAAGCCTTTGTGAAAAATATAATTCAAAACTAATACCGGTTGACTCTGAGCACAGCGCGATTTTTCAATGTCTCGAAGGCGAAAATAAAGCGAGCGTTGAGAAGTTAATTATTACAGCATCCGGCGGACCTTTTTTGAATAAGAATAAAAATACGTTTAATGAAATTACTGTTGAAGAAGCACTTAACCATCCTAATTGGAAGATGGGAAACAAAATTACGATTGATTCTGCAACTTTAATGAATAAAGGTTTAGAGGTGATAGAAGCGCGTTGGCTTTTCGGAATGACCAAAGATAAAATTGACGTAGTAGTTCATCCGCAGTCAATTATTCATTCAATGGTTCAGTTTACAGATGGATCAATTAAAGCACAACTCGGATTGCCGGATATGAAATTGCCGATTCAATATGCTCTTACCTATCCGGAGCGCTGTAAAAATAATTTTGAAAGAACTAACCTCCCAAAGATCGGAAATTTATCTTTTTTCGAACCTGATATTGAAAAGTTTGAATGTTTAAATCTTGCATACTCAGCCTTAGATGCGGGTGGAACCGCTCCATGTATTCTTAATGCGGCAAATGAAATAGCGGTTGATAAATTTTTGAGCGGGAAAATTAAGTTTACCACAATCCCAAGTTTTATATATAAAGCTTTGGAAAAAATTGAAAATCATAAATCCCCTGATTTAGTAACTATTTACGAATGTGACCGGCTGACAAGAGAATTTGTGTCCGGGTTAAATTAAAAAGGAGCATCTGTTTCAATGGATTATATTATCTATTTTGCTATAACTATCGGAATCTTAGTTTTTATTCATGAGTTTGGGCATTTTGCCGCGGCAAAGCTGCTTGGGATGCGCGCAGATGTTTTTGCAATCGGATTTGGAAAAAGGCTTTTCGGTTGGAATAAAATAAATGGTTTTACATTTGGAGATTTACCTAAAGATTTTGACGGGCAAGGTAATACCGATTACAGATTGAGCCTTCTTCCTCTCGGTGGATATGTGAAGATTGCCGGTATGGTTGACGAAAGTTTTGATACTGAATTTGCAAACGAAGAACCAAAACCTTACGAGTTTAGAGTTCAGCCAACATGGAAAAAAGTAATCGTAATTACTGCAGGAGTAGTTATGAACTTACTTCTTGCCCTCATGGTTTTTTGGTGGTCAAATTTTTACAGAGGAAAAGAAACTACTAAAACTACTACAATAGGTTACGTTTTACCGCATAGCAAAGCTGACTCACTTGGCTTTAAGATTAACGATAAAATTCTATCCATCAACAGCACTCCGGTAGAAAACTGGGAAAATGTTAAGTCAGACATATTCTTAAAATATCTTGGACAGAACTTAAATTTCGCAATTCAAAGAAACGGAATCGATGAAACAATCATGGTTCCACGCTCAAAAGTTCCTTCTGACGAAAGCAAGGAATTATTTTTAATTCCGGAAGGCATAAAAGCAGGAATTGTTCAAGTACTTCCTAATTCGCCGGCAAGTAAGGCCGGTTTAAAAGCAGGCGATGTATTCGTTTCACTGAATAATACTCCTATTTTTACAAGCCAGGAAGTCACACACATAATTTCCGGGCATAAAAACACACCTATGCCAATAAGTGTTCTAAGAGACAAAGACACGTTAAACTTATCCGTTACGCCAGGGGCAGATGGAATGATCGGAATTGGTTTAGCTGAGGAATTTACCGGTCCTGTCGAATTTAAGACTTATGGTTTTTTCGAATCATTTTATTACGGAGCAAAAGATATTGCCATCTATACGCAATTAACTTTTCAAATGGTCGGAAAAGTTTTTTCAGGGAAAATTGCATTTGGGAAAGCCTTTGGTGGACCTATAAAGATTGCACAGTATGCGGTTAAATCTGCAGATAATGGAATTTTAAGCTTTGTTTTCTTCCTAGCATTTTTAAGCTTAAGTCTTGCTATTATAAACATCTTCCCTTTTCCTGCGTTGGACGGAGGTCATTTGATTATGATCTTAATTGAAGGCATAACGAAAAAGGAAATACCGATAAAGGTAAAAATTGCAATTCAGAATGCAGGATTTGTGATTTTGCTTTTGTTGATGGCGTTTATAATTTATAACGATATAATAAGCTTAAAATTTTAGAAACCAATTAAATAAAATACTACACTTACTAAAAAGCCGTAAACCAAATGCCCTGCCCAATGAGCTAAGGCAACAGAAAACCCGGCATGTCTAAACTCCGGCAGTGGATGATTTTCTGCAACTGCTGCCACAAGTACAAAACCTACAACGGTTCCTTGGATAAAACCCATCAAAATTCCCACGCCGATAAAATTAATAAAATCATGAGGATTGATTAATAGAAAGGCAAAGATATAAATGAAAGCAAAAATAATTCCCGATATAGCTTGCAGAATAATACCGATACGATAAGAATATTTCCGTGATTTTGTAAAAAGACTACCAAGAGCGCGCGTCATATCTGCATTTACAATACCGGATTTTGTAATGCCTTGCAAAGCGAACTCCATACCTGCAGTACCAATAATTCCGGCACAAACAGCTACCCATACAACGTGTATAAAAGAAATGTTATCCATCAATAACTAACAGAAAATTATCCAAAGAAAAAGTAATTCCATTTTCATTTAAGTTTTAATAGATGTGAAACACATAACGCGGTAAGCTTGCCTACAAAGAGCGTTGCAGAACTCTCCTATTCGTAAAGAGAGGTCTCAAAACTGTCTAAAATGGGATTTCTCCCTCCGGTCGAAATGACATTTTGTAGTTTGCAACAGCCTCTACCGGCAGACAGTCAAAAACTTAAACGACAATATTATAAAATGAAAATTATTATTTAAAATAGATAACCGGTGTGATATATCTAAAAGAAATATACCTGCACCGGTTAAACAAGAAGAGGAACTATTATTTATTTAATCCCAAAGTCGAAACTTCACCTGCAATTTTCCATGTTCCGTTATCTTTAACAAGAGTAACAAAACCAGTTTCTTTTAATCTTGGGTCTGTAATATTAACTTTAGCAATCGCTGTGTTTCCATCAACATCGACTGAAACAAAATTTACATTTCTAACCCAGCCTCCTTTTTGTCCGCTTTTAACTAAATTAATAAACTGGTCTGCGGAATAATGTTCAATCTTATTAGAAAAAGTACTATAAGTAAGGAATGACCCATCTGTAAATAAAACTTTTTGAAGTTCGGCGGAATTTTTTGAGTCAACGCTTTTGACAAAATTAGTAACAGCTTGTTCAACATCGCTCTGGTCGCTGCTAGATGAACTACTGGCTGCAAAGGCAGACAATGGAAGAAGTAAAAGTGAAATGGCAAGCAATAATGTTTTTGTGGTTTTCATAATAATACCTTTAATATTAAGTTTTAATTGAATATTTCCTTTATGAGGAAAATTTTCACCTGATCGTTTTTGTGATAAGTGAACTCTAATTTACCCTCCAAAAATACAAAGCCTAAATTCAGTTACAAAAAAAATATGAACAGCGGTATATATTTAATATTTACGGTAAATCTTTTAGGCAGGTTAAACTTTCTGAGGCAACTTTTGAATGTGGGAATAATCAAATTCTTTTCGAATTTCCCACTTTTTTAGAGAGGAAATATCATCCGGTAAAATTATAATTAAGCCATTCTTCACAATTAAGTAAATATTTATTCAAAATTTTTATATTTTTAATTAAGCTAAAAAAACGGCTTTAATATTTTACAAATTAAATTAGGTGACAATTATGTCTTATTTTAAGGGTAACTTTTCAATCCTACTCTTCCCGCTTCTTTTTGCCTCAGTAATATTTTCCAAATCATTTTGCCAAAGTTTAGGTGCAAACGATGAGATTAACAAAAAGGACATGGATACTACGGTTAGCCCAACCGTAGATTTTTTCGAATATGCAAATGGAACTTGGTTAAAAAACACAAAAATACCAGCCGCATATTCTGGTTGGGGATCATTTTATATTCTAGGCGATGAAAACTTAAATAAGTTAAAAAATATTTTATCCAGTGTAGAAAAAGAATCTAATGTGAAAAAAGGAAGCAGCCAGCAACTAGTTGGCGATTTTTACTATACCGGCATGGACACCGTTCAAATTGATAAACAGGGTTTTACCCCAATTCAAAAAGAATTAGAATCTGTAACTGCTATCAACAACTTACAAGATTTTTATAAGGAATTAGCAAAAATTCAATTGGGATTTTCAAATCCGTTATTTGCATTCGGTTCAGGAGCCGATGCAAAAAACAGCAAGATGAATATCGGTCAATTAGACCAGAGCGGATTAGGTATGCCGGATCGGGACTATTATTTGAAAGACGATCAGAGCACTAAAACTATTAGGGAGAATTACTCGCAGCTTATCACAAAATCTTTTATGCTAATCGGTTATGATTCGACTAAAGCGATGAAAACCGCCGAAGAAATATTAGCTCTTGAAACACAGCTTGCTAAAGCCTCCATGCCACGGGTTGAAGAGCGCGATCCGCACAATGTTTATCATAAAATGACTGTAGAGGAATTGACCGAGCTTTCATCCGATTTTAATTGGAATGAGTATTTCACTTTAATAGGGGTTCCAAAACCCGGAGAAATTAATGTAGCGCAACCGGATTTCTTCAAAGAAGTAAGTAATGTTGTTAAAACAATTCCGATTGAAACTTTAAAAGAATATTTAAAGTGGAATATTATTCGCTCTGCAGAGCCTTATTTGAGCACCCCTTTTGTTGAAGCGAATTTTAATTTTTATGGTATGATTCTTAATGGAACAAAAGAAATGCAACCCCGCTGGAAACGAGTGCTCGGAACAATAGACGGGCAGATTGGAATGGAGCTTGGAAAATTATTTGTAGAAAAATACTTTCCACCATATGCAAAAAAGCGTGCTTTGGATTTAGTTCACAACTTAATGGCAGCCTTAAAAACCAGAATTGAAAAACTTGAATGGATGAGCCCCGAAACAAAAACGGCGGCTTTGAAAAAGCTATCTGAATTTACCGTCAAAATCGGCTATCCGGATAAATGGAAAAGCTACAAAGGATTAGTTATAAATAGAGATTCATATTTTGAAAATGTTTTAAGCGCATCTATTTTTAATTCTGAAAAGGACATGGCAAAAATCGGAAAGCCAGTTGATAAAACAGAATGGGGAATGACACCTCAGACGGTTAACGCCTATTATAATCCTCAAAATAATGAGATAGTCTTCCCTGCCGGAATTTTGCAGCCGCCTTTCTTCGATCCTAAAGCTGATGATGCCATTAACTATGGTGGAATAGGCGCTGTAATCGGGCATGAAATGACCCATGGATTTGATGATCAAGGCAGACAGTTTGACGGAGCCGGGAATATGAAAGATTGGTGGACAAAGACGGATGAAGAAAATTTTGACAAAAGAGCCCAAAAGATTATCGATCAGTTTGATAGCTATGTTGCAGTTGATACTTTACATATCAATGGCAAGTTAACCGAAGGTGAAAATATTGCAGATCTGGGCGGAATAAATATTTCATTTGATGCATTTAAGAAGACTGCCGAGTACAAAAGCGGGAAAGAAATAAATGGGTTTACACCTGCACAAAGATTTTTCTTATCTTTTGCAAATATTTGGAAAATAAAAAACAGACCTGAAAGATTAAGGCTGAGGGTAAAGGTCGATCCTCATTCACCGGAACATTACAGAGTTGATGGCCCATTAAGCAATACGCCCGCATTCTGGAAAGCTTTTAATGTAAAACCGGGCGATCCAATGCGAAATCCGGAAAACAAGCTTGTAAAGATTTGGTAATTATTTTCCATGGTTTTTATAAAAGCGGCTCTTGTAGCCGCTTTTTTGTTTTTAAATGATTTTCTGAATTCTCACAATTGGCAACATAAAGAGCATAAATCCCAAAATAAAGAAGAATTTGAAAATATAATTTATTATTATTACGTTTTAATTGTCATAAATTTGGAACAAAATTTGAATATCTGTGAACGACTAGCAATAATGCAGCCGTGTCAAATTTTGTCAATTATTTGACATTATTATTCTTCAATATTTTCTTTCAATCTGCAAACAGAATTGGAATAATAATTAATTGAAGGATAAGCATTTCTTCATAAAAGCGGATATTTTTTAAGTATCAATATTTTCAGTGATTAGGGTAACATAATTGTTACTATTTTTCATTTATACTTTAACTAACATTGAAATTAATATTTGTTAGTAAAAGCAAAATTTATTCATTAATTAATTTCAGGAGGCTCTATATGAAACTAAAAGTAATAAACTACAAAGTTGTTACTCTGCTACTGGGGATTTTAATTGTTGCGTTAAGCAACACTGGCTATTCAATTCCAAGTTATGCCCGTCAAACAAATTTAGCATGCAGTGCTTGCCATTATGTTTATCCGGAACTTACTCCTTTCGGTCGGCTTTTCAAGTTAAATGGATATACTATGACCGGCATTGCGACAATAAAATCCACTTACAAAGAAGATAATACCAATCTTCAATTATTAAATGTTCTACCTATTTCAGCAATGATTCAGGGCTCTTATAACAAGATAGCCACTACAGTGCCAGGTACCCAAAATGATGTTACTGAATTTCCGCAGCAGTTTAGTCTTTTTATTGCCGGAGCAATCAGTCCAAATTTTGGTTCTTTTATACAGGTTACTTATGACGATCAATCAGGGACATTTGGTTTAGATAACACAGATATGAGATTTGCAGATCATACAACTTTACTATCAAATGATTTATTGTACGGTATTTCTTTAAATAACAATCCAACCGTACAAGACGTTTGGAATACGACTCCTGCATGGGGATTTCCATATTTTAGTTCAGGAGTTGCTCCAACACCGAGTGCAAGCCCAATAATTGGAGGACTTGGTGGACAAGTCTCCGGGCTTGGAGCCTATGCGTTATACGATAATTTAATATACGGTGAATTCAGTCTTTATCATGTTACAAAACAAGGAGGTCCTATTCCAGAAACCACTGCCGACAAGACAATGACGCTAGCAGGCTATGCACCATACTGGAGAGTTGCACTGCAGCAGCAATGGGATAGCGATTACTTAGAAATCGGAACATACGGACTGGCTTCTCAGTTTTATCCAACAGGCATAAGCGATGCAAGCACGGATAAATATATGGATATCGGATTCGATGCTCAGTATGAAAAAACTCTTGACAACGGGACTATTATTGCACACACGACTTACGTTACCGAGAAACAAAATCTTGATGCAACCTATCTTGCCGGGGGTTCAGCCAGTCCATCCTTAAAATTAAACTCATTTAAGGTTGATGCAAGTTATAATTTACCCGTTGGCGTTGCTTTTTCACTTGGATACTTTAATACAAACGGCGACAATGATGCAATTATTTATGCTTCTAATACCAGCTTCTCGCCGAACAGCGCCGGATTAACGGCTCAAGTTACTTATTTGCCATGGCTTAATACTCAATTTGCTATTCAATATGTAGCATATAATAAGTTTAACGGCAGCAGCACAAACTATGACGGTACAGGAAGGAATGCTTCCGACAATAATACTCTATATGTAGTTGGGTGGGTGTTATTCTAATTGAATTGAATTTGTTTATTAGGAATAGTTTATTTATAAATAAAAAAAGGAAAAGAAAATGAAATCAACATCTAGTGTAATCTTAGTGTTCGCATTTGCTCTTTTTACAATCATGGGAATGACTGTAAAAGTACAAACTGCATCAGCATTCGGATTAGAAAAAGATTCTGTTAAAACTGAAAAGAAAGCAGAAGTAAAAAAAGAAGCTGCCCCAATCGACAAGAAACTTGCCAACGAAGGTAAAGCAATTTTTAATAGTAAGTGTTTTGCTTGCCATAAGCTTGACGGGAAATTAGTTGGACCTCCGTTGAGAAATATTACCAAAACTTTATCTCACGAATACTTAACAAAATATCTTACGCACACAACAGAAATGCAAAAGACTGATCCAAGACTAAAAAAGTTGATAAAAGAATATAACGGTGTAGTTATGCCGGATCAGAGTTTGAATAAAAATCAGGTTGCATCTGTAATTGAATATCTCGAATCCGTTAAAAAGTAAAAATAGTTCCTCGCTTTAATTTTTTAAGGCGACTATTTAAGTCGCCTTTTTTATTTTTAAAGTTTTTCCCAATTAGATTGATGATTGAGTAATCTCACATCGTAACTTTTAGCACAGCCAATTTCTTGCCTCACTAAAATGAAATATATATTATTGACGAGTTATTTTTTCGAAATATGCAGCTTTCAAATTTTTATCTGTTCCAGCAGATTGATGCTTAGTTGAAATCTAAAATAATAATAATGCTTTTTCAAATCCGGCAAAGCAATTTTATGGAGTATAAATGAAGAGAATGTTTACGTTAGTTATTGGAATTGCTTTAATTAACATTTCATGTGCAGATAAGAAATATGAAGTGCACCAACCGGCGCCAGAACAAATCCAATCTACAACTCAGGCAACAAATTCAACCCTAACAGCAGCAATACCAAAACCGATTTATCAATATCCTGATGACAATGGCATAGGACCTATTAAAAACATAACACTGGGCGCAATAGATCCTAAACTTGTAATCGCAGGGAAGAATATTTTTAACACTAAATGTATTGCCTGCCATGATCTCGATCAAAAGAAAATAGGACCGCCGCTAAGAAATATCACAAAGAATAATACGCCCGCCTATATTATGAATTATCTTTTAAACACTACTGATATGCAGAAAAAAGATCCACTTCTTGAAAAATTAGTTGATGAATACAAGATATTAATGCCCGACCAACAATTAACTCAAAACGATGCGCGCGCCGTGTTGGAATATTTCCGCTCAGTAGAAAAATAATTTTACTTGAATTTAGATTTAAGATTGAATCAATCCATTTTTAACTTTATTTTTGCGTTTAGCAATAGGGTTCAATAATTAAAAACGGAGTAATAATGTTAAAAAAAATTCAAGAGCTATTGGGAAACGAAGCTGAATCACTTTTAAGTTATAAAGCTAAATTTCCAAAAGAACAACTTCATTTACCAGGCAGTGATTTTGTAGACAGAATTTTTGCCCAGTCAGATAGAAATATAAATGTCTTAAAAAACCTTCAATGGATTTTTATGAGCGGAAGATTATCCGGGACAGGATATGTCTCAATTCTTCCAGTCGATCAAGGGATCGAACATTCAGCGGGAGCTTCGTTTGCTCCTAATCCTCAGTACTTCGATCCGGAAAATATAGTAAAGCTAGCAATCGAAGGTGGATGCAATGCTGTTGCATCCACTCTTGGTGTGCTTGGAATGTGCTCAAGAAAATACGCACACAAAATTCCTTTCCTTGTAAAAATTAACCACAACGAACTCTTGACTTATCCCGACAAATATGACCAAATTATGTTTGCTGGTGTTGAACAGGCTTACGAAATGGGTGCCGCCGCAGTCGGAGCTACGATTTACTTTGGTTCGCCGGAAAGCGACAGACAAATTATAGAAGTAAGCGAAGCCTTCCATCATGCACATGAATTAGGAATGGCAACTGTCCTATGGTGCTATTTACGAAACGAAGCCTTCAAGACAAAAGAAAAAGATTATCATGTTGCGGCAGATTTAACCGGGCAAGCAAACCATCTCGGCGTGACTATCGAGGCCGATATAATAAAACAAAAACTTCCGGAGTGCAATGGCGGCTTTGAAGCTTTGAAGTTTGGAAAAACAAGTAAGAAAGTTTACTCCGACCTTTCAACAGATCATCCTATTGACTTAACACGTTACCAGGTAATTAATAATTATATGGGCCGTGCAGGACTTATAAACAGCGGCGGCGCTTCAGGGGCAAATGATTTTGCCGAAGCTGCTAAAACAGCTGTAATAAATAAAAGAGCAGGCGGCATGGGATTAATTTCAGGACGGAAAGCATTTCAGCGCCCAATGGCTGACGGAGTTAAGCTGTTAAATATTATTCAAGATGTTTACCTTGAAAAAGAAATAACCATCGCATAACGAATAGACTAATTAATAATGAGAACGCCCTGATAAATATCAGGGCGTTTTTGTTTTAAATAATAGCAATTCTTTAGTGGTTAAACAATTTATCTTGTAAAGTTATTACTCGAGTTTAAGCAAATAATCGGCAATCTTACCAAGGTTTTTTACATCGATATTATTAAACGACGGCATCATGATCTGATATTTTGCCCTATAATTTTTAAATCTTTCTGACGACATAAACGAACTTGGATTGCGAAGATAATTAATCAAATTATCTCGTGACCAATATTTCTTAACGCCGTGTAAATTTGGAGCCATTTTAGTGCCGATTAGATCTGCACCGTGGCAACTGGTACAGCCAATGCTTGAGATTAAATCCTCTGCTGTCGTCGGTTGTGCAGATTGCCCCATTTGCGGAGCTACATTATTCGATGATTTAACTTGAAGGTCAGATCGTACAGTAACTTTTTCAAGAATAAATAAAATTAAAAAGAGTCCTAAAAAAGCAGCAACCCAGATTTGAGGTTTCGTCATAATTATTTCCGGTATTTATTTCATCAAAAAATCTATTTTTTACCGCGTAAAAATAGATAATAATGACGACATTTACTTCATATTTATATTTGTACTTTAGCTTAATATGAGTTATTCAATTTCAAATGAAGCATTAAATACTGCTGTTATTTCCTTATCAATTGACGTGAGATCGTTTATCCCATAATCTGAAACTTGATTAGAAAACCTTGGTGTAATTTGCAATACGCCCATTTTAGCACTTCTCATCGGGCCTAACTTTCTTCCGGTTGCCTCTGCAATTTTTTCCGCTCTTATCATTGCATCTTTAGCGGCTGCGGCTTGAATTTCAATTTTCAAGTCGGCTAATTTTAAGTAATGATATTCTGGCATATCCACACGAAAATTAACGCCTTTTTCAATTAGAGAACTTATCTCGAGTGAAATTGCTTTAATTTTATAAACATCGGTAGATTGAATTGCAACACGCTGGCTGTAGTTATAAGCAATAACTGTGTTAGTCTGTTGTCCAGTAGGGGAAAGTTGATAAACAGGAAAATTCGTAATTGTGGAAAGTTCTATTTTATCCTGTGGAAATCCTTTCGACCTCAGGTAATTAAAAAGTATTGGCTTCTCCCTTTCTAATTCTTTATAGGCGCTTTCCGCATTTGGAGATTCAACGAACAACATCCCTTTCAAAATTGCAAAGTCTGAAGTAATATCTTGCTTTGCCGAGCCGGTAACTGTTATTGTTTGATTAGAACTATAATTTGATTTCCAAGCAGATACAATGATTATAATTCCAATCAAAAAGACAAGACTAATTATTGATGCAGGTAAAATTAGTTGATTTTTATTGTTCATTTTTCAATTCATTTTTTATATATAATAACATATTGAAAAAAGAAATTATATTCAACGATATTATCGTATTTCACATCCGGTTTACTCTTA
>JAJYCM010000031.1 GCA_021778375.1 Bacteroidota bacterium | reverse complement strand
TCCGATCTCGCAATCTATGCGGGGTCAAGAAAAGTATTTATTAGTTTTATGCAATGACTTTTTCTTTTGTCTAAGAGCAAAAGAAAATAAACCCCCTCAGGGCGGTTCATTTTCTTCTTCTTTTTCTAGGCTCAGCCCCTCAATCCCAGCGCCAGCTTCCTCCATCTTCTCATTATTCACAATCCACAAATCCAGCTCACTCCTGAAAAAATAAAGATACTTTCCCGTCGGCTTATGAAACGGAATCTTCCTTTGACTAGTTAACTTGTAAAGATGAGACTGAGAAATGCTTAAATACTTGGCAGCTTGAACAAAATTTAACGGCGTATCGTTTTTCCCCTTCAGGAGATCTTTGATCTCCCTAAGATTCGACTCAATTACATCCGTTTTCATTTCCACTCCTTCCCTTAAATGAGGTTATTGCAAAAAAAAACCGTCATACATCCTGATATAAAATCAAGACGATGACGGCGCAAAACGTACGTTTTTACTTCTATTTTTCTTTCACGGGAATTTCACCTTTTTTCCCGGGAATTTCACCTACATCTTTTTCACATAATCATAACACATTTCTTTCGTCCATCCACCCCACTTAAACCTATATTTTTCAAATAGATAATTCGTTGCCTCCCTTAGGCTGCTGTACTTATCCTGGTTGCCTAAATATTGCTCATTTACAAAAATCGCAAACTCACCCTTCGTTCCTTTCCAAACCTTCCGGTTATCTACTTCCTTGTTTATATTAACCTTAGCAGAATCTATATTGGGAAGATTTTTTATTTTTTCAGATTCACCATACTTACCATTTAATTCACCTACATCTAATTTCTGAATCATAACGCGCTTTTTATCCAAATACTTAATTTCATTTTTAACAATCGTATTTAATTTCTCCAGCTCCAGCATCTTTTTCTTAACATGTTCGTACAAATGATCAACCGTTAACCTTGCCTTTTCATTCTGCCTTGTATGCTTATCAATCTGGAATTCCAAAAAATACAAAGCCCCAGGAGCATCGCACAGAAGATCCTCTTTCTTAAGCCTCAATAAATCTAAAGTTGACCTATTTATATCGGCAAATTCCAGTAAAACCTTTTTAATATTCTTTTTCAGCTCCAGCAGCAAAATAATTTTCCCCATATCATTCTTTACCTTGTCCAACTCCTTATCTAAAGTTTTAGGACTCGTAAATAAAACTTTAAACTCCTCACACTTATTTTCACCGCTAGAATATAACGTAAACTCCTCCTTTGTTAAATCTATCAGATTATCATCGATCCTTTTTATTTCGCCGGAGGTTTTACCGTTTTTTGCTTTACTAATTCTTCTTGCATAATCCAGATATTTTTCCTTTTCCGGAAAATGAGCCCCCAGCCTTAGTTTTTCATTACAAAACAAAATCTCTTTTTCAATTAATTTAATATAATCGCTGTGAAGCTTAATAAAATAATTATAATACTTTCGGTACATCACATAATTACTAACCCTATTTCGGTAAATGAAAGAAAAAGCACCGTACGAGTTCCTATACCTTAAGTTCGCTGTCCTTACCACCTTATTTAAGAAAGCAGAAATTTGGAACACCTCATAGCAGTTCACCCTTCTTAAAAGATTATTTCGGGAACTTACATACCTAAAAAACGTAATCCGTTTATCATTCATACAATCAAATAACCTCTCGACGACATTCTTTTCCTGTTCAAGGAAAATCAACTGTTCGACGATACTATTTAGGGCTGCTAATTTATTATAGAGATAGGAAATATCTTTTCGCAGAAACGTGTTGTTCATCTCCCCATAACTCCACTGGATTTGTAATAATATTTATTAAAGAAGAAAAATTAGAAAAGATACTTACTGGCGGGCTTATTCTATTTACGTGGACAAAAAACCGAAGATCCATTTTTACAATCATTATCCCTCCTCCATTTCTGCACCCCTATTAAGACTGCAAACTATATTATTAAACTCAATTAAGATTCATTCTAAGAGCGTCCCCTAACAAATATTACAAAAACAGGACAAAAATTTATCTTTTTTTACAAAATAAAACAATAGCAATCAATTCTGACAAATAACTTAATCTTTATCCCTTACCCCATCCTCGAAATTAATTCCTATATTTTTCATAATTTTTTAACTTATTGTTTTACATTATCTTAAAATTCATTAATATAAACTCATGAAATATAAATACTTTACGAAAGACTAAATTTACGGGGGATCTTTTTTAATGCCTAAAAAAAATAACTCTTCCAACCACTCTAACAAAAAGCCAATTGAGCACTATCAGCACAAAGGAAAAGAAAGAACAAACAATCCTCCCGTTGGTTTAGTAACACCGGAAACAGACAATAACGAATCAAAAAAAACTTATCAGTACGATCCTCACTTAGACCCTCAGCTTGTTTGGGCTGGTAAAGCAGAACGCTTATCTTTTAATGTTGACACGGTTTCTTTGCATGTTCACGAAAGAATAGACCCGCGCTCTATTATTGAAACTGTTAGAAAAAAGAACGGCAGTAACTATGAGCAGCTTTCTTTATTTAATTCAAAAGAAGAAAATCCTCCTCTGCGCGAAGCAGTAGAATTTTACCAACACAGGCATAATTGGTCAAACCGGTTAATTGCCGGTGATAGTCTTTTAGTAATGAACTCCCTTATTGAAAAAGAAGGTCTTGCCGGTCAAGTGCAGATGATTTATATCGATCCACCTTATGGAATTAAATATGGCAGCAACTTCCAACCCTTTATAAATAAGCGCGATGTTAAAGATGGCAATGATGAAGACCTTACATCAGAGCCTGAAACTATTAAAGCTTTTCGCGATACTTGGGAGCTTGGAATTCATTCTTACCTAACTTACTTACGTGATAGGCTCCTTCTTGCAAGAGACCTTTTAAATGAAACCGGTTCTGTGTTTGTACAGATTAGTGATGAGAATTTGCATTATGTTCAGAACTCTATTGAGGAAATATTTGGAAAGGAAAACTTTATTTCGGTTATCTCATTTAGAACAACTGGTGGATTAGGAAGTAAGTTCTTATCGACAAATGGTGATTATTTATTATGGTATGCTAGGGACAAGAAACAGGTAAAATTTCGACAGCTATTCATTGAAAAAGAATTTGGCAAGAATACAATGTATAGATTTTTGGAAACAAAAGATGGTACTCGAAGAATAATGAATAATGAAGAACTTATGGGAAAAATCAATGATGGCGATAAACCTTATAGGCTATCGGACTTGGTTTCTTCTGGCTTAACTCCAACTTGCGTTTTTACCGTTGACTTTAAGAATAGTGCCTATGATCCAGGTCGCAACAGGAGTTGGAAAACAAACGAATTGGGAATGAAAAAATTAATTGATAAAAATAGACTAGAGGCACCTGGAAAAACATTACAGTATGTTAATTATTTCTTTGATTTCCCTGTAAGTAGCCTTACAAATTTTTGGACAGATACAGTAGGCGAATTACAGAAAGATTTTGTTGTACAAACGTCAACTAAAATTATCGAAAGATGCATTTTAATGACAACAGACCCCGGTGATCTTGTATTTGACCCTACGTGCGGAAGCGGCACAACAGCTGATGTCTCTGAACAATGGGGAAGACGCTGGATTACTTGTGATACTTCTCGAGTTTCAATTACTCTTGCAAAACAAAGACTAATGACGTCTCTTTTCGATTATTATGAATTAGCTCACCCAGAAGAAGGAGTCGGCAGCGGTTTTATTTATAGAACTGTTCCCCACGTTACATTAAAATCAATCGCAAACAACGAACCTCCGGCAACAGAAACATTATACGATCAGCCTATCGTAGATAGATCAAAGGCCCGTGTAACCGGTCCATTTACTATGGAAGCAGTACCTTCGCTTGCAATACATTCAATTGATGAAATTGAAGCTGGCACCGACAAGAAAAATACTGTAGATAATTCTATTGTAAGATCAGGTGAAACACTTAGACAAGCAGAATGGAGAGAGGAACTTCTACGCTCAGGTATAAGAGGAAAAAACAAACAAGAAATTCGTTTTACTAGATTAGAAACATTCCCGGGTACAAAATGGCTCCATGCCGATGCTGAAACCCTTCCCAAAGCCAAGAGCAAAAATCTTTTTGAAAAAGAAAAGCAGATGTCCTTTGATGATCAACCGCAACGTGTCGTAATATCTTTTGGTCCTGCACACTCACCACTCGAACAGCGCCAAGTTGAACTTGCAATAAAAGAAGCTCAGACTCTTGTACCCAAACCAAAGATGATTGTATTTGCTGCATTCCATTTCGATCCAGAAGCTGCAAAAGACATTGATGAAACCAAATGGCCTGGGGTTACACTACTCAAAGTTCAAATGAATACTGATTTGCTAACCGATGACTTAAAAAAGAAACGCAGCAGCAATGAAAGCTTTTGGCTTATTGGCTCCCCGGATGTTATTGTAATTAGTGAAGAGTGTTTAGTGGATAGCAACAATAAAAGGATTTCTAATTATGTCGACTTTAAAAAGTTATCGGGAATTAATAGTTTGGCAGAAATCAATAAGCTTAGTAAAACAGATTTACAATTCTACTCTTGTATTTCCGAAAGAAGAGACCTATGGTTTAACATCGCAAATAAGAAGAGCAGCAGTTTCAATTCCGGCAAACATAGCGGAGGGTCAAGCAAGGAATTCAACGAAGGAGTTTCTTCAGTTTCTGGGGATAGCAAAGGGATCATTAGCGGAATTGGAAACCTTGATAATATTATCAGAGAATTTGAACTACATAAAAAAGGAAGCTTCAGAGAATTTATTGATGGATTGCGTGGAAATCAGCAAATTATTGAGTGGTCTTCAAAAATCACTATCCACTCGCCTCTAACCACTAATCACTTTTACCACGTTGAAGTACTCGGATTTGATTATTACAATATTAAAAACGGAAACATTGAATCCGGCGGTAAAGATAGAATTGCAATGTGGATGCTCGATACCGATTATGATGATAGAAGCTTATTCCCTAGACAAGTCTTCTTCCCAATGTCCGGCGAAAAAGACGGCTGGTCGCGCCTAGCGAAAAACCTAAAAGCAGAAATTGACGAAGAACTGATAGAACAATATCGCGGCACAGTTTCACTCCCTTTCCCAGCCGGAAAAGAAAAACGCATTGCCGTAAAAATTATTGATGATAGAGGAATTGAGAGTTTGAAGATAATAAACTTATAATATTACCTATATGAAAATTAAATTACGCAAGGATTGGGATAATCCAATCCATATTACCAAGCCTTCTGAAGGTCTTAAACTTGAAGGTCGTTTCTGGGGAAGACATAAGGAAGTCCAAACTTTAACGAGCTCCATACTAAATAGAACTCAAGGTTCATTGCTCGTTTGCGGACATAGGGGTGTTGGTAAAACTTCTTTTGTTTACAAAGCAATTTCTGAAGCTCAAAAAGTTAATGAACAAATTGTGCCTGTCCTTTTGAATTTAGCACAGTTAGAAGATGATATTAATTTTTCATCAAAGAATGATAAAATATCTTCTGAAAAAATTATTCAGAATCTTATAAGAAGATTATATTCAGCCCTGGAAAATAATCTTACATTAAAAGAAGATGTAAAAAATAAGCTTGACATTTTATACAAAAAAGCGCTTGCAAGTGATTTTAAGCTTAAAGAAAGCCTAATTAATAGGTTAAATTTCACCAGCAGTGTAGCCAATAACACGGTATACTCCATTAAACTAAAAAATCTTAGTTTTACTAAAATAATTTATTTTACTTCATTTATATTAGCATTAATACTGGAATTATTTTTAGGCAAAAATCCCAATATATTCGTCAGGTTCATTCCAGTAATATCAGCATTGCCATTTCCTTTTCTAATTAATTATATAAAAGAAATAACCAAACAGAAAAAAACTGAGTTAGCCTTAAAATATTCAGCAGAAGAACTTTATGAGTATGATAATAGCATCACTAATTTAGAGTTTGACCTTGAACAAATCCACCATGACTTAAGTGAAGCAGGTATTAAAATTGTCTATATTCTTGATGAACTTGATAAATTATCTCAAAAAACATTATTAAACGTATTAAGATATTTTAAGAACTTGTTCACATTATCCAAGGCCATTTTTGTTTTTATTGGCGGCGAAGAATTATATGATTTAAAAAACTCTCAAAATAATAATGATTTAAGCTATAGGGATGAGTCATATACATATTTTTCAGCTAAATTTTTTATAACTCGCCCATTATGTTCTGATTTGAATGATTTTCTGGGAGATATTTTTGAAGTTGAAGAAATTGATAATGCCCTCCTTGATAAATTTAAACTTTCATTAATATTTGATGCAAAAAATGATTATTTTGATTTAATTAGTGTAATTAGAGATAGAATTACTAACTATGAAAACCAAATTCCCATAATTAATCTATATGATTTGTCTTTTGATGATGAACAAAAAGCTAAATTTAACAAAACAATAACTCTTGTCTATGAAACAAAACATCGGTATGAATCAGTATCAAAATGGAAAACCAATGAATTAATTATCCGTCAACTTTATAATCATGCTTACAAAATTTATAATTCTTCCATAGGTCAAGAAATTTTAGATGAAAGCGAAGAAACTCCGCAAGCGTCTGCTTTAAGAAATTTCAATTCTGTTTTATTAAGATTTGGCATTCTTTCTATTTCAAAAGAAAATCAAAAAAAAATTAGTGGAATTGACATACCCATCCGAACCTATATTTACTCAGGTGGTTTTCATAATGATCCACCTGAAAGTATCAATGTATTAACAGATACAGAAAACAAGTATATCAATAATCTGAAGAACTCTGCATCATTTATTTATGGGCTTTACATTATAACTGCAATAGCCCGCATTGAAAATATTAGCTCATTTGGAGATTTTTTAAATTACATTATAAACTTTGTGGCTGATTTACACAAAAGAAATATAGATTTTCAAATTGATTTCAATTTTCATTTTAGCAATTATAAAGGTATTTGTGAAAATCTTTTTGTTTTACCAAGGGAAAAAATAGAAACTTTTATTAAAGAATTAGTTTTAAAAAATGATGAATTACTAAAAACTTATTATACATACATTGCGCTAATTATATCCCAAGCATTTCCGGCTTACACTTTTAGTAGATCTAATATTATTCAAAATGATTACTTATTTAATAATATAATAAAAGATAAAAGAATGCTTCTGAAAGATGGCACTACCATTTTGCATACTCCAAACTTATCCAAGGAAATCATGATTACTAATAATTTATTTCAAAAATTTAGTGACTATGTACCTAATTCTATGAAAGTAGATTCTCAAATGATAATAAACATTGAAAAAAAATCAACCTCTTTAGACCAGACATCTGGTATAATTACAATTGATCTTAATAATAAAAATACTTTCGAAAATGAAATGAAGGATCTGGCATCTCGTCTGAGTCAATTTTTGTCTTAAAATATAAATTATTTAATTGACAAATTATCACATTTTAGTAAATAATTTAATTCAAGTTAGAATGAATAAAATCGACAAACTCATAATCAATTCCCATTGTTCCAACCCAGCAAAATATTGGAGTAATAATAAGTTGCAACTTGGAAAACACTAATGCCCCAAATAATAAACATATATTGTGATGAAAGTTGCCATCTTGAAAATGACAACCAAAAAGTAATGGTTCTTGGTGCAGTTTGGTGTCCTTTTGAAAAGAAGGATGAAATATTTGAACGGATAAGAGAAATAAAATTAAAGCACGGAATGAATCGAGACTTTGAAATTAAATGGACTAAAGTCTCTAACTCAAAAGTCGATTTGTATTTAGACCTGGTAGATTACTTCTTTGATGATGATGATTTGCATTTTAGAGCCTTGGTTGTCCCGGACAAATCCATTTTACGGCATGAAGAACTAAACCAGGACCATGACACCTGGTATTATAAAATGTATTTCAATATGCTGAAAGTCTTAATTGATCCGCACGCAAAAAACCGTATCTTCCTTGATATTAAGGATACTAGAAGCGCCGATAAAACAAGAAAACTTCACGAGGTTCTTTGTAATGAGAAATATGATTTCCACAAAGAGATTATTGAAAATATTCAAACAGTAAGATCTCATGAAGTAGAATTAATTCAGCTCGCAGATTTATTGATTGGTGCGGTTTCTTACATTAACAGAGGATTGAATGAGAATTTAGGTAAACTAAGTGTAATCGAGCGAATCAAAAAAAGAAGCGGATATAGTTTGACGCTCACTACTTATTTAAAGGAAAATAAGCTTAATATTTTTATATGGCATCCTAGGAGAAGCTTCTAATGGCGGTTCAGGAATGGCTTCCCTCCTTGGTTTTATTTAATGAAAGTGATGGAGATTGGGATAAATATTTATCGTTGATTTATTCTTATTTCAAAGCAGATTTTATTGATTCAAATTGTAACTATCGGGGTATAAAGATTGCTATTAAGCGGCATCCTCTTATTGATGATAAAGAAGCAACCTTTTTTCATTTGATTACTGAAGGAAAAGTAGAAAAAGCTAGAAAACCGGATTTAAGCAGATGCGAAAGGATTAGGTGGCCAAAACCTATAATTCAAAAAGTTCCGAATAATGATATTAAAGTCTGGAAAAATAGAAGGAATGATGAGACTAGATTATGCATTTGGTTTGAGGAAGCTGAATATTTGGTAGTGCTAGCCGAAAGGAAAAATTACTTATTATTATGGACAGCTTACACAGTAACTCAAAAGCATCGAAAGGTAAAATTAAATAAGGAATATGAAGATAGTTTAAAAAGCTGAACCCCGCTTTCGCGGGGCTCGTTACTCCTTCTACACATGGTAGATGAGCTACTGCAAAAATATAGCATGAAACTTTAAAAAGCAATGTAATTCTTATTAAAAGTTTATATATAAATTTTTTAAGTGCCCTAAAATAAAAATGAATAAAATCGACAAACTCATAATCAATTCTCCATACAAAGAACCAACTCAATATTGGTCTTATGATCGCGAAACCCGTTCATTCTTTCTAAAAGAAGGTCGCCGCTCTGCCGGCTACATTATCGCTTCCGAAACTTCACGCTCCTTTGACGATCCCGGTATCTTTGTAGAAATTCCTTTAGTAAACCTTATTCGTCCGCGTATTAAAAAATGGAGAGAAAATAATTATCCCGGTGTATCCGGTATAACTAAAAGATTGTTAGAACATTGGAATGATAAAGAATTACGCCCGGATAAAAAATTGTTCTTCTGCCAGCTCGAGGCAATTGAAACTTTAATATGGCTTACAGAAGCACCTGAAACAGAAAAAGTAGGCATTGATATTCCTTCAGACGGAGGTGAGTTTTTACGCCTTTGCTCTAAAATGGCAACAGGTTCCGGCAAAACAATTGTTATGGCAATGGTTATCTCTTGGCATATTCTTAACAAAGTAACTTACCCGCTAGACCAGCGTTTCTCTAAAAACATTTTTATCGTTGCCCCTGGTCTAACTGTAAAAAACCGTCTTGAAGTTCTTATTCCTTCAGAGCCTAAAAACTATTATGATGAATTCAATATTATTCCTGCAGGTCTTAAAGAAAAGCTTCGTCAAGGCAAAATAATAATTAAGAATTGGCATAAGCTTAATTGGGAAGATGAAGCAAGAATCTTGAAAAAGAAATCCGTAGATAAGCGAGGCGCTAAAAGCGATGAAGCTTATACACGCGAAGTTCTCGAAGAAATGTCATGCTCAAAAAATATTGTAGTAATAAACGATGAAGCTCATCATGCCTGGCGATTTGCCGCGGAATCCAAAACAAAAGGTGTTGCTAAAGAAGAAATTGAAGAGGCAACCAAATGGATCGGCGGATTGGATAGAATAAATCGTACACGAAATATTTTATGCTGTTACGATTTCTCAGCAACTCCTTTTGCACCTACCGGAAAGAAGACAACCGAAGAAGCCTTGTTCGGCTGGATAGTAAGTGACTTTGGTCTAAATGACGCAATTGAATCCGGGCTTGTTAAAACTCCCCGTGTTGTCGTTCGTGATGATTCCGTTCCAAATGCTTCGGATTATAAATCCAAACTCTATCATATTTACGAATATGTTAAAGATGATATTACAAGAAAAGCTCAAGAGTTCGAAGTACTTCCTTCTTTAATTACGCAAGCATATTATCTCCTTGGTAAGGATTGGCTTACTACTTATGAAAGTTGGCTAAAGTCCGGTCATCCCGTTCCGCCCGTAATGATAACGGTTGCTAACACAACTTACACAGCTGCAAGATTAAAATTTACCTTCGACCGCAAAAAAATAATGATTGATGAGCTTTGCGAACCCGACAAGATTCTACATATCGATTCTAAAGTTCTTGGTATGGCAGAGGCAATGGATGAAGATGAAGACTTGGAAACCATAGCTGTTGAAGAAGATGAAGAGGAAGAAACGCCTGTAAAAAAATTAACTAAAGATCAGCAGGCTAAACTACTAAGATTAACCGTCGATACTGTCGGTCAAATTGGCAGACCAGGTGAACAGATAAGAAATGTAATAAGTGTCGGTATGTTGTCTGAAGGATGGGATGCGAAGACAGTAACTCATATAATGGGTCTGCGCGCTTTTAGCAGCCAACTTCTTTGCGAACAAGTTGTAGGTCGTGGTCTAAGAAGAACCTCTTATGAAGTAAATAAGGACACCGGATTTTTTGATGCTGAATATGTTAATATATTTGGAGTACCTTTTACGTTTCTTCCACATGAAGAACAGGATGGTCCTCCGCCTCCATCGGTTAAAGCAAAAACACTAATTGAACCAGCAAAAGAAAATGAGAAATATGAAATTCAATGGCCTAATGTAATTCGCATAGACCATGTTTACACCCCGGAATTGAAGATTAATTTTTCCAAAGTAAAGACTTTGGAAATTAATGCATATAATACACCTACACTTGCAGAGATAGCCCCAATTATTGATGGCAAGCCGGATGTAACAAAAATTGCTGAAATTAAGATTGAAGAACTTGGCGAGAGATACCGTTACCAAAAAATAATATTTGAGACCGCACGTGATTTATTCGATCAAATGCAGCATGAATGGAAAGGGGATAAGTCATATTTAATATCTCAACTTGTTAGAATAACAGAGAAATTTATAAACTCAGATATTATAAAAATCAATCCGCCGCTATTCTTTCAAGAGGAATTAAAGCGCAGAGTATTGCTTGCCATGAACATGACTTCTATAGTCAATCACATTCAACATCAAATCAGATATGAGAACACGCAATCACTAACGCCCGTCTTTGATCCTGACAAACCGATTCGTTCAACATCGGATATGCGCCAATGGTACACAAGCAAACCATGCGAAAGAACAAATAAATCTCACATAAACTTTTGTGTTTACGATAGCACATGGGAAGCTTCAGAAGCATTCCAACTTGACCATAATCAAAACGTAGCAGCCTGGGTAAAGAACGACCACATAGGCTTCGAAATTCCATACATGTACCAGGGCATCATTCACAAATACCGTCCTGATTTTATAATAAAGTTAATTGACGGAACATATTTAATAATAGAAGTAAAAGGCCAAGACACCGAACAAGACAAAGTCAAAAGAGACTTCCTTGATGAATGGATCCACGCAATAAACGATTTCAGCAGCTTCGGCAAATGGTCTTGGGATGTAGTAACCGATCCCGGTGAAATTGCTCAAAAATTAATAATGTTAAATAAGTAAGGACTTTTATTTATGTCTCTAATTACTTTTTATAAGCATCCTTCACACAACGGTGACCAATTTGAATTTAAGATAACTGGTGAAAATCAAATGTATCTTTTTCATTTAACAAATAACAATGAGTTAATAAATGATTACTTATTGGATGGCACAACTGATAAAGAAAAAATAGAAAATGGCTTAGACCGAATAGGTGATTTTTTAGGGAATTTATCAGCCCATTATTCTGCGACAGCAGAGATACTTTCGAAATTAGAAAGAGTTAGGGCTAATTCCAGATAGTTTTGTACTTGTTTATTTTAAATTCGGAGTTTATATATGTCAGATCTAAAAATGATAAAAGACGATCCGTCTTTTTCTGATGGTCACTATGAAGCATCATCCGATGCATTTAATCACGAAGTTTTTGCAGATATAATTCACAGAATAATTTATGAAAATGCAGCCCCATTGGCAATAGGATTATTTGGTGGTTGGGGTGTTGGTAAGACATCCATAATAAATTTACTAAAAAGGAAACTTTCTATAAAGGAAGATGCTTATGTTTATTTTAATGCGTGGGAATATGGGGAAGATACATTTAGACGTCAATTCCTTCTTGCAATAGCAAATTCAGAAGATATTATTAAAAACAAAAAGGATCGCGAAACACTTGTTAATAGGCTTGAAAGACTAAATCATTCAGATATAAGACAAAAGAGTATTGAGAATATTGGACTCTCGAAAGTTGGCCTTCTAAAACTAGGTGTGTTTTTCATAATATCTGCTATTGGGATATACTTAATAATCCATGGCGGATATACTAAAAGTTTCTCAACTTTAGGCACAGGAATATTTGCGTTACTTGCCAGCATCGTTGTCATTATTTATCAAAGGATTGAACAGACCATAAAAGTCACGGTTGATGAATCCTATGATCCAAAACTAATATTTCCCGAACAATTTGCTTCCGAATTTGATAAGCTAATTGATTTGGCCAAAACAAATAACAACAAAAAGAGAGTTATAATAGTCATAGATGATTTAGACAGATGTGAAGCAGATACGATAAAGAATATTTTGGTAACAATGAAAACTTTCTTAAGTCGTAAAGAATGTTTTTTTATTATTCCAATGGATGATTCATCAGTTGTAAGAATTTTCAAAAGCAATCATAATTTCGGATATGAACAGTTAAGAAAATACTTTAGTATTTCCATAAGAATCCCAGAATTACACTTCGACGATCTTATTGATTTTGCCGAAAAAATCGCGAAGCAATATGATGTCCCTGCAGACGTTACTTTTATAGCAGCATTAGGCTATTGTACTGATGCTAGGAAAATGAAACACTTTTTGAACTTATATAAGGTTAAAGAAGCCATTGCTTTTGAAAGAAAAGAGAAGGGTTATTTAGGTACGATAGAATTACAAGCAATAAAGAAACAACTTGCAAAAATTGTTGTTTTAGAATATCAGTATCCTGAAGTGTATAGATTTTTGACTAAGCACCCCGAAGAACTTGACAAGCTTACAGATTTGGCTTATGATAGAGAAATTAAATCAATAATTAATTACGAAGAAATTGATGATACTTTTACTAGTACAAATTTTTGGAATTGCAATCCTGGGTTAAAGGAATTCCTTCAGAAAACTAATTATATTGGCTTTGATGATTTTGATACTCTCTCTAAATTAAAAGTTCCCAATCAAGAAAAAGAGCTATCTTCAATTAAGCAAATCCTTACCGCAGGAAATTTAATTGAATTTGAAAACGTTGATAGAGATATTTTATTTAACAATTCTTCTCACCTCTTGCAGCTACTAAAAAGATATTTGAATATTTCAATCCAAACTATTAAAGAAAGAGCATTCGACTTATCTGTTCTAGTTATTAGAGGGAAATATCTTAATACTTTTCAACATAACGAGCTAGTTAGCGAAGTAATAAATACAATTTGGGATAGTAGGAATAATCTTAAAATAAGCGAAAGATATGCCGTTGACTTGTTAGATAATTTTGAAGTAATTGGACGCTATAGAAAATTACAACTTGTAAATAAACTTGAAAATGATTTATTCCAATTTGAAAATCAATTAAAAAATTTTTCAAATATTATTAACCACCAAGCCTTCCCAGATGTTATTGAAATAAGACCAAATCTAAACCAAATAATTAAAAATAAATTAGATTCTGATATTGCAAATATTAGTAATAATGAACAAAAGTATAAATTTCTTAATGAAATAAATCTCATCAAATATGACCTTAAAGAGAGGGAAAAATATCATATTGAATTTCCAACTCCCGAAATTGTTATAAATGCAATTAGTCTTTTACCGGAATTATTGGAAAAGTTTAATTTAGAAACCTTCAATATTTTAAGGACTCTTATTTTATCTAAAAATAATCCTTTTGAATTTGAAAAAATCAATTTGTCCTTCAGTAAAAAAGTTGCTGTAATATTTAATAATCATATCTTAGATTATTCTTATAATGACTTATTTAAGAATTTATCACAACTGCTCATAGATTCGCCCGGCTATTTGGAAGAAAATGATGCAATTTCAATAGCTAATTCAATAGGGTTGCATTTTTCTAAATTTGAAGACAATTCAAAACTTGAGTTACTTTTTGTATATCTGAAAGCTATTTTTTCTATAAGAGAAAATAAAAAGTACAAAGATACCTTCTTGCAAACTTATAATTCATTTGTGGATAACCTTAAATATGATAACTTCAAAGAACACAATAATAAATTAGAAGAAACATTCTCAGGAGAAAATCAAGTGATAAGAGAAGTAATAACGGAAAATATTATACGTAAGTGGGCACTAATAAATTCTAGTTTCGACAATCCAAACGAAGAATTATTAAAATATGCAGATTATTGTTCCCAATTAGATTCTTTTATCAATGGTGAAAAAATAAAATTACTTTTACTGAATATTTTAAGCACAAATATTGATTCTACGTTATCATCTTGGAATCCGTTTATCCTAAACAAAACCCTATTGTTATCTCAAAATGATCAGCTAGAAATCCAAAAGAAAACACTGTCAATCCTATTAGATTCTTCCATAGAAGAGAAGATTAGAGAAATAAATCTTCAATTATTTTTAGAACTTGCTGAAAAAACAAATAAAGAAACATTTTCATCAGATATTAAGGAGTTAATTAATCTATTATCAAACGATGATTTTGTTATACATAATTTTATAGCAAATAATGTTAACCAAATAATCGAAATATTTGGTAGTGATGTTTTCATGGATCAGGTAAATAGAATATTTAATGATATCCTTGAAAAGAATAATATTGACCTATATAATAGTTCAATTGATGTTTGTTTCAGATTTAAAGATCAAATTATTTATTCCAGTTGGGAAAGACTTGTATCAAAATTTGAGTCTGAAATTAATAATGAAATACTTTCTTTTGAACATAAAAAAGCATTATTAAATTTGTGTGCGCATATTCCCGAGCTTGTTGGGTATCAAAGGGTCAAACTAAGTGAAACCTTATTTTATTTGAAGGATAATCACAGCGATAATGAAATAAAGGCTAAAGCTTGGGAAGTATATCAAGTTCTAAAAGCAAATGAAATAATTGATCCTATAATTCCTCCGGAGTTAAATACGGATTAAATATTAATTCTTATATTATATTATTTCTTTCATTTTAGATATCTCAATCTTTTATTCCTGCTTATCCTTTCGGAGAATTAAGATCTCCTTTCTTTTAATTATTATTACCTTTCATAAATCTACAGTGCATCCAATCTTCCATTTCCATTTCTTTCCCCTCAAAAAAAACATTCATGCAAAAACTAATTAAAATATTATCCTCTGTAGCACAGTTTATCAAACTGTGCCTCTCCGACAACAAAGGCAACCCCAGCTCTACCAGGATCATAATGTTAATAATCGTTCTTTGGTTCGTCGCTGATTGGCTAATGGAATTCCATTCGAAAGGCATATACACCCTAACCTGGGAAAAACTCACACTCCTAACATCCGCCTTCGGCCTAAAAGCCATCCAAAAATTCCCCGAATCCAACAACAACGATCCCCCCGGCTGACCTCAAATAAATTTCTTTGCATTCGTGCATTAAAAGAAAAGCATTTGCCCTTTGCCTTTTCTTCCATGAACTCAAATAAATTCCACTTCATATAAAAACGATGCCTTCCGCACATTAAAAGAATTGCGTTAAGAAATTTCACGGAGTGCAGCGTAAAGAGAAAATCTTTTCCTTGGTTTTTTCTTCACTTGCAATCCAAAAAAATAAAATTTTCTCCTCTTTGTATTCGTGCAT
>JAJYCM010000325.1 GCA_021778375.1 Bacteroidota bacterium | reverse complement strand
CCGGAAGAAATTGAATTATTGAAATCTAAAGTAAACGGAAATATTCAGATAATAACCGTAGATGATGTTTATCCGGCAGGAGATGAGGTAACATTAATTTACATGACTACAAAAAGAATTGTATTACCGGGTGCATTACCCATCTCAGTGGGATGTTTAGTGCAAAACGTTGAAACTCTTTATAATATAGGTCTAAATAAACCTGTCGTTGAGAAATTTATTTCTGTTGCAGGAGCTGTTGAAGAACCAGCTACAATTATAGTCCCGGTTGGGACTACATATAAAGAAGTTCTATCAAATTTTAATATTACAGCGTCAAATTATGTCGTACGATCTGGTGGCTTGATGATGGGTATTTTAGAAAATGATCTTAATAAGGTAGTTTCTAAAAGGACGGGCGCTTTAATTGTTTTGCCGAACGACCATCATTGCGCGACAATGTATAGAAGGTTTTCTACTCCGCATGCTACTGATATAATTGCAAAAGCCGGATGTGACCAATGCTATTACTGTACTGAGTTTTGCCCAAGATATTTATTGGGGCAGCCTGTTAGACCTGAAACTGCAATGCGAAATCGTATGTTTACACGGGAAGACTTTCCTATGCTTGATCCTGGAAATCTTTCTTGCTGCGAATGTAATTTGTGTACTATGTATGCCTGCCCCGAAGGCTTGGATCCGAGAGGTGCTACAGTAATTGAAAAACGCTTAGCTCGTGAGCAAAACTTAAAATGGGATGGAGAACAAATTACAGTCCATCCAATGTATGAATACCGGAAAGTTCCAACAAAAAAGCTTATGCAAAGACTTGACGTTTTGATGTTTAAGGACGAAGGACAATTAAAGAATATAAATATTAATCCCAAAATAGTTCGGGTACCTCTTGATCAACATGTTGGATCTCCTTCACAAGCCGTGGTGAAAGAAGGAGACTCAGTTAAAAAATATGATTTAATAGCAAAAGCTTCCGGCAAAATATCGAGTAATGTTCATGCTTCGATAAATGGGATTATTAAAAAAATTACACAAAGCGAAATTACAATTCAACCTGCCTAACGGTAGGTAGGAGGATCTGATGGAAAATAGAAATGCAGTTGGAATAATAGAATTAGCAAGTATTTACAAAGGTTTTGCTGTACAAGACGCAGTATTAAAATCTTCAAATATTGAAAAGCTTATTGCGCGAACTATTTGTTCAGGTAAATTTTTCATGGTTATTCGGGGCAATGTAGCTGATGTAGAAACTGCGATCAATGTTGCAAGAGAAGTTGGAGGGTTTTCAGTAATCAATTTAACTACTATCCCCAATATAGACCCTCGTGTTTTTCCGGCAATTAGCGGAAACACAACAATTCAAATAAATACTAATAAGAAAATTGGGGCTATGTTGGTTATTGAAACTTTTTCGGTTGTATCTGCTATTAGAGCGGCAGACTATGCAGTGAAAGAAGCTAATCTGGAAATAATTAGAGTTCACGTTGCAATGGCAGTGGGAGGAAAAGGATATATTGTCATGACAGGCGATATTGATGCATTAGAATCTGCTGTAAAACCTGCTCTTGATTATATAAAACAAGATGGTATGCTTGCAGGATACGTTATAATTAAAAATCCGCACGAAGAATTATTAAAAGAATTAATTTAATTAAGGAGTCATAATATGAATAATGAATGGGAATTAAGAAATTTTATTATTGAAATTGGAAGACGAATTTGGGTACGGGGTTATGTGGCTTCTAATGACGGCAACATTTCCGTTAAACTGAATGATCGTGAAATCCTTACTACTCCTCATGGTGTTAGTAAAGGATTTATGACAAAAGAAATGATTATAAAGGTTGATAATACCGGAAAAGTGATTTCTGGTGATCCAAGATATCATCCATCCAGTGAACTAAAAATGCACCTTGAAGTTTATAAAGAAAGACCGGATGTGAAATCGGTTGTACATGCGCATCCTCCTTATGCAACAAGTTTTGCAGTTGCCGGTATACCATTAAATAAATGTGTACTTCCTGAAGCTATTATCATAATTGGCGCTGTGCCAACTGCTAAATATGGGCTTCCTTCAACAATGGAAATACCCGATGCTATTAGAGAACATATAAAAAATTCAGATGCTATTTTGTTGGAGAATCATGGAGCGCTGACTCTGGGGAGTGACTTATTGAATGCTTATCATAATATGGAAACACTTGAACACACTGCAAGTATTGTTTGGAAAGCTATTCAATTAGGTAACTTGAATGTGCTGCCTGAAAATGAAAGAGACCGCCTTATGAGCTTACGTGAAAAATTCAAATTGCAGGGAAGAGTTGCTACTTGCGATGCTACCCCTATGCCGAGCAGTGAAGCGCCGCTAATTCCGGTTAAAGAATTAGCTAATCCGGGGAAAAAGGATATTACCGAACAAACAATTAGAGAAATTGCGGAAAAAGTTCTTGCAAAGATTAAACAAGGATGATAGATGATGTATGGAATATGGGGGGTTTGTCATTGAAAGATAATACCGGCTTGCTTACTATTAGGCAGGTTTGACACAAAAACGATCCGTCGTAGCGGATAAACGAAATACAAAATATGAAAATTTTAATTGCTAATCCCGGGAGCACCTCTTACAAATGTAAGTTGTATGATATTACTGACCTGGCAACACGGCAAACAGATATAAAGATTTTGTTTCAAGCTACTGTTGAACGAATTGGCGATAAAGAAGGTATATATTCATATAATTTTGAAGGGGATGAAAAGAAATTATTAAAGCTTGAAATTCCGGATTATACTTTTGCTATCAATCTTACCTTAAATTCAATTAAGGAAAAAATTTTAATTGAAGAAATTAATGCAGTCGGCTTTAAGACCGTTCATGCAAAGGGTGTAAGCGGTTGTGTCGAATTGACGGATGATGTACTTAAAGCTATGGAAGATTATCGCTTCCTTGCGCCGGTTCATACAGATGTTTATATAACTGCAATTTCAGTCTTTAAAAAATTATTAAATAATACACCTTTAATAGGATTATTTGAAACTCATTTCCATAAAAACATTCCTCCGGAAGCATATTTATATGGGATACCCTATGAGTATTTTGAAAAATACGGTATTCGCAAGTATGGATTTCACGGCGCTTCGCATAGATTTATTGGAATTAAGGCAAAGGAATTATTCGGAGCTGAGAAGGTAATCTCTTGTCACCTTGGTGGGAGTTCTTCTGTTTGCGCAATTAAAAACGGTTTGTCTATCGATACATCTATGGGTATGAGTCCCCAAAGCGGTCTACTTCAGGCAAAAAGAGTAGGCGATTTAGATTCGTTT
The DNA here is from genome assembly GCA_021778375.1 of Bacteroidota bacterium. Classification (GTDB taxonomy): domain Bacteria; phylum Bacteroidota; class Ignavibacteria; order Ignavibacteriales; family Ignavibacteriaceae; genus FEN-1297. Next base: position 7 of record JAJYCM010000325.1, on the reverse strand, counting down.
GCGTTAT
>JAJYCM010000324.1 GCA_021778375.1 Bacteroidota bacterium | reverse complement strand
AATCAAAACTGCAGAGGCAATTAAACCGTAAATAATTATTTTCTTTTTCATATTGTTCTATAACAAAAATTTTCACTATATAATAGTTCTTATTTTTTGTTATCTCCTTTTCCTTAAAGTTATCCAGGATTGTTATTCCATATTTAATTATCATTTTTTAATAGAATATGCAATAACTTAAAATGTATGAATATTTTATCTGTTGGACAATACTCGTAAGGATAAGGTTTATCGTTACTTGTAATTCTGTTACGCAGGACAATACTTGTGATTTCCTTTGTAGTTATTTGATTCATCAAATTTTATGGAGAAAGCTTTTTCCATAATAATACAATGTAGTCTACATTAAATCTACTACTGAAAATATTAAAGGATTTGGTACTTTAATGCAATATTTTTCAGCAGAAAAATAGTTAAATAAAAGAGTAAGATTATCGGGTTACATAAAATCAAAAGATGTGGCTGAATCAGCTGGTCTATGGATGAGGATTGATGGAAAGGATAACCCTTCTAAACCTCTAAGTTTTGATAATATGGCTAATCGACCTATCAAAGGAACGACAGAATTGAAAAAATATAATATCGTTCTTGATATCCCCTCAAATAGTAATCTAATTAATTTTGGTTTAATACTGTCTGGAACCGGTGAGGTTTGGGTTAATGGGCTAAAATATGAAGTTGTAGATAAAGATGTTCCTACAACTTATTTATTGAATAATGCGCCGAAAGCTGACGCAACAGTTAATTTAGACTTTGAAAAGTAATAAAGCTTTAATATTCAATTTTAGCGACTGAATTTTTTCCTACCTGCATAATTGCCGGGTCGTTCGTATTTTGTTTTGAGCTTAAAATGAATTTTATCTGCTGCGCGAAATTTCTTGAATTATATGGTTCCGTGATTAAATGTGTATAACCTCGCGCTAATAAAAATTCTTTACTCTCGTCTAGTTTTGTTATTACAAACGCAACTATTGGAATTGAATCATAACCGCTAATATTCTTAATAGAATTTGCAGTGCCTATTCCTGTACTTGTTGAACGCAGGTTAACATCTATCATGACAAGACTGTATTTATTTGCGTTTGCAAGGTGTATTCCTATGTCTGTAGTGCTTGTTGTGTGTATCTGGCAAAATCCTGATAATAATTTATTTATATTTGATGAACTGACGGGGTCGTCTTCTACTAAAAGAAGTTTATGCATAATGTTTTTCCGGGTTAATGAAAGAAAATAAATGTAGGCTGTAAAAGAATTTACATTTTTCAGAGATAATTAAAATATATATTATCCTTAATATTTCATTAATACAAGGCTATTAAAAATATAATCTGGCTTATATAAAGATATCCTAAACCTTGGATAGAAAAGGGACAATGTCTTAGCTATTTTAGCTTAAACATGAAGATTCATATTATTAGCTAAATATAAACGGAAAAATATTTTCTTTGTTTTTTTTCTTAAACTTGGACTTAAACTTGCTCTTTGAGCGGTGTGAAAAATTCTCTAAAATTGTTGTCCTTCGACGACCGATAGGGAGGAGAAATCCCATATATATCCGAAATACACGAGTTAAACATGGGATATCTCAGTCGTAGGACTCCTTCGATATGACAAGAAAAAAATAGATGTCATTTCGAATCCGGCTTAAGCCGGTGAGAAATCCCACGCATAGCTCCGATATACGATTTAAACATGTGATATCTCAGTCGCAAGGCTCCTTCGATATGACAAGAAAAAAATAGTTGTCATTGACGACCTTCAGGGAGGGAGAAATCCCCTGAAGAGCGATAACTTTCATATTATCTTATAGTATTATTGTTTTTGTTTTATGTGTCAAAATATTTTCTTTACTTTTTACTTAAACTTAAACTTGCTCTTTAGTGCGCCATGGATTTAAAATGAAACCTATAAATGAACAAATTATATTAATTACGGGATCAACAGATGGAATAGGTAAACTGACTGCTTTGCAACTTGCAAAACAAAATGCTCACTTATTGATTCACGGAAGGAATAAAGAAAAAACAACCAATGTTGTCAATGAATTAAAATCTGTATCAGGGAATAAAAATATTGAGGGATTTGTAGCTGATTTCTCCTCATTAGCAGAAGTACGGTACCTGGCTGAAGAAGTATTGACAAAATATCCAGCCCTGGATGTACTTATAAATAATGCCGGTGCTGGTATGAGTGACCCTAGTCTAAGTAAAGACGGTTATGAGCTACGATTTGCAGTTAACTATTTGGCGCCTTTTCTTCTTACAAGTTTATTACTTCCTGTTTTAAGAAACGCCGCTTCCTCGCGTATTGTAAATGTAAGTTCAGCCGGGCAGTACCCGGTTAATTTTGATGATATAATGCTCGCAAAGGATTTTGATGCCGTTAAGGCTTACCGCCAAAGCAAGCTTGCTCTTATCATGTTTACGATTGATCTGGCTGAGCTACTTAAAGATGAAAATATTACTGTTAATTCTTTGCATCCGGGAACTTATTTGAATACCAACATGGTTCGCAGTTCAAATATTACTCCCTGGGGAGAACCTGAAAGCGGTGCAGAAGCGGAAGTGTTTCTGGCAGTTTCAAAGTCTCTTGATGGTTTAACCGGCAAATACTTCAATGTAAAAACCGAAGCAAAAGCTCTTGCGCAGGCATATGACGAACAAGCCCGAAAACGTTTATGGGAGCTTAGTCTTCAGTTAACAAACTTGAAATAATCAGAGATGATTTGTATTATATTTTATCACTATATAGAGAACTAAACCTCTGGCTTAAAAAAATATGGGAAAAATAATCGGAGCTTGTTTAGGCGCATCTACCATCTCTTTTGTAAAATTAAGAAGAGACAACAAGCTAATAAGTATAGAAGATACATTTATTTTACCTCACAATGGGGACCCCCGAAAAGTCTTTCAGGAACAATTAGTACAATTCGCTGCTACGAATAACCAAGGTCTAACGAAAGACATATCTTATCCAGGAATAATTTCTGTAGTTGTAACGGGAAGAAAATTCAGAAAGCTCGTTAAGTTTACAAATATCTCGGAACCGGAAGCAACTGAATATGCCTTTACACATATCAATAAAAATAATGAAAACTACTCTGCTATTGCTTCTCTGGGCGGTGAAACTTTTATTGTCTATACGATTGACGAAGAAGGTAAAGTCTCAAATGTTATCACTAAAAATCAATGCGCTTCAGGTACGGGAGAATTTTTCCTCCAGCAAATCAAAAGAATGAATCTTGGAATCGAAGAGGTTGTCAGTATTGCTAAAGATGCAGAACCATTTAAAGTTACCGGCAGATGTTCCGTGTTTTGCAAATCC
>JAJYCM010000323.1 GCA_021778375.1 Bacteroidota bacterium | reverse complement strand
AGTTTTAGGTAGGTTAGCAACAAAAGTCGCTAGAGTAATTCGCGGAAAAGAAAAAACGACCTTTTCTCCTAACGCAGATACGGGTGATTTTGTAGTCGTAATAAACGCAAATCAAATTAAGGTAACTGGCAAAAGAGAAATGTTGAAGAACTATTATAGCTATTCAGGTTACCCTGGCGGATTGAAAATTAAAAGCTATTCTGAACTTATGGCAAAGAAGCCCGAGTTTGTAATTGAAGCTGCCGTAAAGGGTATGCTTCCCAAAAATAGATTAGGAAACAAATTAATTAAAAAATTAAAAGTTTACTCGGACGCAAATCATCCTCATCAAGCTCAAAAACCCGAAGTAATTAGTTTAACGGAGAAATAATGACAGATCAAATTTTTGTTGGAAGAAGGAAGACATCTGTTGCCAGAGTAATTCTGAGAAGCGGCAACGGTAAAATCACCGTAAACGGAAATGAATTTGAAAAAGCATTCCCTCAATTACTCAGCAGAGAAGATATAACTAATCCGTTCAAGGTAACAAACACAGCAGGACAATTCGACGTTTTTGTTAATGTCAATGGCGGTGGCACAACGGGGCAAGCTCAGGCTATTAGGCTTGGAATAGCAAGAGGTTTAATCTCCCTTAACCCCGAATATAGACCTGCGCTTAAAGCAGAAGGATTTTTAACAAGAGATCCAAGAATGGTCGAACGTAAAAAATACGGTCAAGCTAAAGCAAGAAAAAGATTTCAATTTTCTAAACGTTAATTTATTAACCAATCATTCATACTTTCTGATTTACCTCCTGTGTCCCGCATAAAATGGGATTGTGGGTAAAGATGAAGAGAGTAGAAGACTTGTCAAATATCTGACAAGAAAAACAGGAGTAAAAATGAAAAAGTTAAATATAACTCAACTTATTGAATCCGGTGCGCACTTCGGACACTTAACACGTCGCTGGAATCCCAAAATGAAGCCTTATATCTTCATGGAAAAAAATGGGATTCATATAATCGATTTAAAGAAAACTCAAACTCAAATTATTGAAGCTTCAGAAGCCCTATCAAAGTTAGTTTCTGAAGGTAAAAGAGTTCTCTTCGTCGGAACTAAAAAACAAGCTAAGAATGTTATCGATGCCGAAGCAAGAAGATGCGATGCAAACTGGGTAAGCGAAAGATGGCTCGGCGGAATGTTGACCAACTTTTCCACTATCAGGAAAAGCATTAAAAGACTTAATAATATTGAAAAGCAAGAAACTGACGGAACATTTGATAAGATTACTAAGAAAGAAAGATTGTTTCTAACCAGAGAAAAAGATAAGCTAAAAAAGGTTTTGGAAGGTGTTGAAACTATGTCAAAACTTCCCGGTGCAATGTTTGTTGTAGATATTAAAAAAGAAACCATAGCAATTAAAGAAGCTAAGAGACTTAACATCCCTGTTTTTGCAATTGTCGATACAAACTGCGATCCGGATGAGGTTAATTATGTTATTGCCGCAAACGACGACGCTGTAAAAACCATAGAAATAATTACTAATTTTATGGCAGAAGCCGTTATTGAAGGTAATGCCAGGGTTGCCGAAAGAAAATCTGAAGAAGCTGCACAAAACGAAAGAATTAAAAAAGAAAGAGAAGAAGAAGGAAAAAATAAAGAAGAAAAAAGTAAAGAAGAAGATATTCCTTCAGAATCATAATAACGTAAAGGGATAATGATATGGCAATTACTGCTGCACAAGTAAATGAATTAAGACAAAAAACCGGCGCCGGTATGATGGACTGTAAAAAAGCCTTAACCGAAGCCGACGGGAATTTTGAAAAGGCTATTGAAATACTTCGTAAAAAAGGCGCGGCTGTTGCTGCTAAAAGAGCAGAAAGAACTGCGAAAGAAGGAATGGTTTTAACTAAAATTTCTGACGATAAACAAACTGGTGTTATTGTTGAAGTGAACTGTGAAACCGATTTTGTCGCCAACAGCGAAGACTTCACAAAATTTGCTAAAAATGTTCTAGAAGCTGTTAGCTCATCTAAACCCGCCAACGTTGACGATTTACTTGAAAAAAATCTGTCAATTAAAGATCAATTTGATGAACTTCTCGGAAAAGTTGGTGAGAAAATTCAAATATCCAGACTTTCCATTGATGAGGCTCCCAACGGTGAGGTTATTGATTATGTTCACCTTGGCTCAAAATTAGGTGTACTTGTTAAATTTGACAATATTGGCGACAAGAAAGATGAATTCTTCAATCTTGGTAAAGATATTGCGATGCAAGTTGCGGCTATGAAGCCTATTTGCGTATATCGTGAAGAAGTTCAAAAGGATCTAATAGAGAAAGAAATTGAAATCTATAAAGAAATTTCCCGTAAAGAAGGAAAGCCGGAACAAATTCTTGATAAAATTGCTCAAGGAAAATTAAATAAATTTTACCAGGAAAATTGTCTGTCGGAACAAGCTTTTATTAAAGACAACACAAAAACTGTAACTGATTTAATAAAAGAATTCAACTCTAAACATGGAACTGATGTGAAGATAAACCATTTCCGCCGGTTTCATCTAGGCGATGAGAAAAAATAAATTATGAAAAGGTCTTAATTTTTATTAAGACCTTTTTTTTATATTGTACTGGCTTTCTTTGAAAAGTTTTATAAAACAGTCAAATAAACTTGAAATTCTAATTATCAAATTCTATAGAATACTATGAGCGATCTAAAATATAAAAGAGTGCTTTTAAAATTAAGCGGTGAATCTTTGATGGGGGAAAAAGGATTTGGAATAGATCACAATGTCTTGAATTTCTTTGCTACTGAAGTTAAAAAGGTTTACGACATCGGAATCCAACTTGGAATAGTTATCGGCGGCGGAAATATATACCGCGGTTTAAGCGCAAGCGCTCAAGGTATTGACCGTGTTACCGGTGATCAAATGGGTATGCTTGCAACAATGATTAACTCTCTTGCGCTCCAAAATGCAATTGAACATAAAGGAATTTACTCACGCTTAATGAGCGCTATCCATATGGAGCAAATCGCAGAACCTTATATAAGACGTCGAGCTATTAGGCACCTTGAAAAAGGACGAGTAATAATCTTTGGTGCAGGAACAGGACATCCTTACTTCAGTACCGATACGGCAGCATCTTTAAGGGCAGTTGAAATTGAAGCAGATGTAATAATCAAAGGTACACGTGTCGACGGAGTTTTTGATTCAGACCCTGAGCAAAACCCCGACGCTTTTAAATTTGATAATATTTCTTACCTAGATGTATTGAAAAAAAATCTTCGTGTTATGGATCTAACTGCTATAAGCTTGTGCCGGGAAAACAACCTGCCCGTTGTTGTCTTT
>JAJYCM010000322.1:601-3350 GCA_021778375.1 Bacteroidota bacterium | reverse complement strand
AAAAATAAACTTTGGGTTAAATGTAACCGGGAAAAGACCGGATGGTTACCATAATATTGAAACGATTTTTTATCCTATAAGCCTATTTGATAAAATAAATTTCGTTAAGTCTGATGAGAATTCTTTTTCATGCAGTAACCATACTCTTGAATTAGACAGCAGCAATTTGGTTATAAAGGCAAAGGAAATATTAGAAAAAGAATCCCATCGAATATTTTCAATGAAGATTTATTTAGAAAAAAATATACCCGTCGGGGCAGGAATGGGAGGAGGAAGTTCAGATGCAGCGGCGACTTTGCACTCTATTAATGTGCTCTATAATTTGGATTTCTCAAAAGAGCAGCTAAATAAATATGCGTTGCAGTTAGGTTCAGATGTGCCATTTTTCCTTGATCCAAGACCAAGCTTTGCGTCCGGTCGTGGAGAAGCATTGAGCGTTTTAGATTTCACCATTGACTACCCTATTATAATTGTAAATCCGGGAATTCATATATCCACTAAGTGGGCTTATCAAAATATCATTCCTAAAAATCCGGCTAAAAGTCTAAATGAAATTATTCGGCATGGGCTTGATTTTTCAAAGTTAGACGGAATAATAAAAAATGATTTTGAAGATGTAGTATTCAATAATTATCCAGAAATTGGACAAATTAAAAAAGAGATGTATAACCTAGGCGCGTTATTTTCTTTAATGACCGGAAGCGGATCGACTGTTTTTGGTATTTACGAGAATGAGGCTAAAGCAATGGCAGCAGAAATACATTTTCGTAAAAAATATTTTACCCACCTCCAATTATGAATGAGTCCAATCTAAAAATATATTTTAGAGATTGATCAGTTTCTTGTAATTATGGAGCATTGGAATAATGGAGTATTGGAATTATGGAGTATTGGAATAATGGAGTATTGGAATTATGGAGTATTGGAATAATGGAGTATTGGAATTATGGAATAATGTACAAACCCGTTCAACTCCACTACTCCACCACTCCATTACCACAACCTGCCTTCTTCCATAAGTTGTGTAATGTGACTTAGAGGTAGATTTCTTTTCTCTGGTTACCTCACAGCTGCTTCTAAATATTCAATACAGTTTTTATTGGCATTAAGCCTTATATTTATTCCAAGTGGAATGGTCAGGTTATCCTTAATGTGGCCATGTCTAAAATTATAAACCACAGGTATTTTCAGCTTTGCAAAGTAATCTTCAATTACTTCGTTTAGAGTTAAAGTCTTTTTTGTAGGATCTTTTTCATTGCAATCTATAAAAGCTCCCAATATTATTCCGCTGACTTGATTAAATACTTTTGCAAGCCGAAGTTGATTCAACATTCTATCAATTCGATAAGGCGCTTCACCAATTTCTTCTAACATCAAAATTTTATCTCTCATCGGAGGTAGAAATTTTGTTCCGACAAGGGAAGTAATTAATGATAAATTGCCGCCAATAATTCTTCCATTCTTATCTCCCTTTGTTAACTGAAAAATTTTTTCACCATTAAGGCACACTACCTTACCTATTTTCTTATTCGTTGTCACCATCATCCAAAAATTCTCTTCAGCAGAAGGATCGACTTCATTATGAAAGTCTACCGCAACCATAGGTCCTGCAAAAGTTACCAAGCCTGCTCTTGTAAAAAACGCCATTTGAAGGGCAGTTATATCACTGTAGCCAACAAATATTTTTGGATTCATTCTGATTAGATTATAATCAATTTTATCAAGAAGCCGTGTTGAACCATATCCGCCTCGAATGCTTATGATTGCTTTTACATCTTTTTTCTTAAACATATAATGAAGATCATTAAGCCGTTCTTCGTTGCTGCCGGCTAAGTAACCTTGGGATTTCCCGACATTTTTTCCGACTTCAATTTTATATCCCAACTTTTCGAAATATTTTACTCCGGTTTCAACCTTAGTTAAATCATCGGCAGAAGATGCGGGTGAAATAATTCCTATCAAATCACCTTTTGTCAATTTTTTTGGTTTAATTATCTTCATTAAAATTACCTTTAATAGTTAATTAATTTAATTTAAGAAATGCTATATTAGTAAACAACAATTTTATCCATAAAATTATAATATTTAACGGTTTAGCTATGAGAAAAAGCGAACTTGCAAAAAAAGCGGCAAAAATTAAACTTCTTTTAACCGATAACGACGGAGTTTTGACTGATACGGGAGTGTATTACTCAATCCGTGGCGAAGAATTAAAAAGGTTCTCTATTCGTGATGGTATGGGGGTAGAGCGTTTAAGAGATTTGGCAAAAATTCCTACTGGTATAATTACCGGTGAAATTTCGGGAACGATAAAAAAGCGTGCCGAGAAGCTTCAGGTTACAGAATTATACGTAGGCGTTAAGGAAAAGCACAAACTTTTCGGTAAAATTCTAAAGAAGAACAAGCTGCAGCCGGAAAATGTGGCATTTATTGGAGATGATATGAATGATTACGAATTATTAAAGATGGTAGGGCTTTCGGCTGCGCCTGCAGATGCAGTTGAGAGTATTCGAAATATTGTCGATTATGTATGTACAAATAAAGGGGGAAACGGCGCTTTCAGAGAATTTGCAGAGTTGATAATTCAACTTAAATAGCCATTGTACGCGAACATAAGCTGCCGCAGGTGTGCTTAGAGAAAAATACTTCTTATACAACCTTTATTTCTACGAAGCAAGTGAATGCGTGCCCCGATTGTGGGGAGAAATCCCTCTTTTTATAAGTGTCATTTCGAATCCGTCCGCTTTCA
>JAJYCM010000322.1:0-591 GCA_021778375.1 Bacteroidota bacterium | reverse complement strand
TATGAAGGGATGCTCTTTTTTGTTATTATCTACACTACTTACTCAAATCTTTTATTTCTCTATTTTTATTGATTTGCCTTTTAAACATAACTACTTCGAATCCGTCCGCTTTCAGCGGATTAGCCGGTGAGAAATCCCAAAAATAAAGTCGTTATTTCGACCCTGCCTACCGAGAATGTTGCAGAACTATCCTATTTAGTCTCGAACGTAAAGAGAGATCTCAAAACTGTCTAAAATGGGATTTCTCCCTCCGGTCGAAATGACATTTTGGAGTTGTGCAACAGTCTCTACCGACAGGCAGGCGGAGGGTATACCCCGTTTGCAGGGAGTAATCCCAACCATAGCATTCTTCTCATATTAACCCTGAGTATTATGGTGCTGTACTATCCTAAAAAAAGTTAACAAAATTAATATTAATGATTTCTTTCTTTGTCAACCTAATTCAGGACAATTTGGCCGATTTTTTCCGCAATATTTAGATGAGAATTAGAGCCTTGGTGGAGGCTTGTTATAGGCTTGGCAGATGAGTCAGTTGCACAACTTCCAGATGTCATATCGAAGGAGTCTGCCTGCCGGCAGGCTTGCGACTGA
>JAJYCM010000321.1 GCA_021778375.1 Bacteroidota bacterium | reverse complement strand
TATAGTAAATGTTTTAATTTCATAGATTTTTTCCAAGAAATATTTTACTAATTAGTCAATTTTTATTAGGTGAAGGTTTAATTGGGGCGAAGGTGTATTGTGGTGGAGTGGTGGAGTGGTGGAGTGGTGGAGTGGTGGGCTGATTTAACATAAAGTAAAATATTAAACAAGGGCATATCAAAAAACGATATTATTTGATACCTCGGATTGATGAAACAATTTACATAGGGTACTTATAACCAAAATATATACCTCATTTTTATTTAACACAGCTTTTAGTGTTTTGCAAAGGAAATTCTGTACAAAGTTTTACTTAGGTAAATGAGTATAGGTCATATTCATTCTTTTACACCATTTCAATTTCGTGTAAAGTATCACGAAGCTTTTGAACTGCAGGATCATCCATATATTCATCAAAAGTCATCTTCTTATCAACCATTCCGTTAGGAGTGATTTCAATAATCCTATTTGCAATAGTTTGAATAAATTGATGATCATGTGAAACGAATAAAACTGTCCCGGTAAAATTTATCAAGCCGTTATTTAAAGCGGTAATCGCTTCAAGATCGAGATGGTTAGTCGGCTCATCAAGAATTAGGAAATTTGCTCCGCTCAACATCATTCTTGCAATCATACAGCGCACCTTTTCTCCTCCGGAGAGTACATTTGCTTTCTTTAAGGATTCATCGCCTGAGAAGAGCATTCTACCTAAAAATCCTCTTATAAATGTTTCATCTTTTTCTTTTGAATACTGCCGCAGCCAATCGATTAAATTTAGATCAACGTTAAAGTAAGATGAATTTTCCTTTGGAAAATATGATTGTACCGTAGTTACGCCCCATTCGCATTCTCCGGCGTCAGGTTTAATTTCTTCCATTAAAATTTTGAATAAAGTAGTTTTGGAATGATCGTGCGAGCCAACGAAAGCAATTTTGTCTCCGCGGTCTACTTTGAAAGAAAGATCATGAAGTACATCTTCGCCATCCAGCGATTTGGAAATATTTTTAATTTCGACGACATTATCGCCTGGTAGTCTTTCAGGCTTAAAATTAATGTAGGGCATTTTTCTGGATGAAGGTTTTATTTCATCAATAGTTAATTTTTCCAGAAGTTTTTTTCTTGAAGTAGCTTGTTTAGATTTAGAAGCGTTAGCGCTAAATCTTGCAATAAATTCCTGAAGTTCTTTCATTTTTAATTCAGTTTTTTTATTAGCATCTTTTGCTTGTTGAGATGCAAGCTGGCTTGACTCCAGCCAGAAATCATAATTACCTGTAAAGATGGTTATTTTTCCATAATCAATATCAGCTATGTGAGTACAAACGTTATTGAGAAAGTGCCTGTCGTGGGAAACGACAATAACGGTATTTTTGAAGTTGATTAAAAACTCTTCAAGCCAATTGATTGAGTGAATATCAAGATGATTAGTAGGTTCATCCAATAAAAGGATATCGGGATTACCAAAAAGCGCTTGAGCTAGCAGTACTTTTACTTTTTCATTTCCGGTAAGTTCAGCCATTTTTTTATTGTGAAGGTCATTTTTAATACCTAGCGCGACAAGCAGAGAAGATGCTTCCGCTTCGGCTTCCCAACCGTTAAGCTCTGCAAATTCCCCTTCAAGCACGGAAGCTTGTATTCCATCTTCATCAGAGAAATCGGGCTTTAAATATAAAGCATCTTTTTCTTCCATTATTTGGAATAGTTTTTTATGCCCCGCAATTACAGTTTTTAATACTTCAATCTCATCGAACTCAAACTGATTTTGTTTAAGTACTGCGAGCCTTTGTCCAGGGGTAATAATTACGTCGCCTGAAGCAGGGTCAATTTCATTTGCCAAAATTTTTAGAAAGGTTGATTTGCCCGCTCCGTTTGCTCCAATAATTCCATAACAGTTACCAGGAGTAAATTTTATATTAACTTCTTCAAACAGAACACGCTTACCGTATCTTAAACTAATATTACTTGTGCTAAGCATAACCGAATAATTTCCTTTGCATTATAATTCTTAAAAAGAGAGGGGCAAATATAAGAATAATTTAGCGATTTTATAGGATTTAAGTCATAGCGCGGCGGACTCAATCCCTCGATAGGTGGAAGATATCTCTAGGTAAATATGAGTGACTGTGCTATATAGGGGATTTCTCCCTCCGGTCGAAATGACATTTTGAAGTTGTGCAACAGCCTCGGCAGGGTCGTCGAAATGATAAAGAGGAATGCCATTCATCTGGCAAATTAAGGCAACACCATTATCTGTAACTCGAGATAATAAATAGGCTTAAAGATTTCTCATAGGTAAAAGCAGGAATCTCAAGCACAATAAGTGCTTAACACGGCAAGCAGCACTGTTAAAAGCTGAATTATGAATCTGCCTGACAGGCAGGTTAAGATTTAAGTACTTATATTATAGAATTCGTTTAAAAAAGATTTTGCCTTAGTTTTTTGGTAAAATCATTATTGCAACTTAGATTTATGTCGCAAATCATAAATCTGATGCTGCTATTCCAAAGCATACAGCCAAAGCAAAAAATTAGCTATATTTACACAGGAAATAATGATTTCTCTTGCTACTTTACATAACCTTGATTGGCGGGGAATCAATCTTTATATTTATCTAAAATATTTAACAGAAAATCTTGTTTTAGTATTAAACAAAAAATAGGTGATATCATGGAAGGAAATTTTTCAGATAGACTGCAGGATGTAATTAGACTAAGCCGTGAGGAAGCACTCAGGCTTGGACATGATTATATCGGAACGGAGCATCTATTATTGGGAATTATTCGAGAAGGACAAGGTGTTGCCGTCAGAATTCTTAGGAATCTTGACTGTGATTTAATGAAACTTAAAAAGGCAATTGAAGATACTGTTCGTACTTCCGGGGGAACTTTAACAATCGGAAATATTCCGTTAACCAAGCAAGCAGAAAAAGTTTTAAAGATTACCCAGATTGAGTCAAAAATTTATAAGGCAGACGTTATTGGTACTGAGCATCTTCTACTTTCGCTTTTAAGAGATGAAGACAATATTGCTACGCAGATTCTTCATCAATTCAATGTAACATACGACGCCGCACGCTCCGAGCTTAATGCAATGTTGACCGTTAAAAATCCTAAAGACGCAGGTGCAACGGTTCCTCCTCCGGATAAAAAAATCGAGCGGACAAAAACTCCGGTGCTTGATAATTTTGGAAGAGACTTAACAAAACTTGGAAATGAAGACAAACTGGATCCGGTGGTAGGTAGAGAAAAAGAAATTGAAAGAGTAGCTCAGATATTAAGCAGGCGAAAGAAGAACAACCCAGTTCTAATCGGAGAGCCAGGTGTTGGTAAAACAGCAATAGCCGAAGGTCTTGCATTAAGGATC
>JAJYCM010000320.1 GCA_021778375.1 Bacteroidota bacterium | reverse complement strand
CAAGTTTAATTTCTTTTCTTCCCCATTCCGCAAGTGAAATGTCTTTAACTTTAAATTTCAACTTGCTGATATCCGGTTTTACACCAACTTGACTCATTATATTTTCCTTATCTTTTTAATAAACTTATGCGTATTTCTTAAATATAGGAACAAGGTCTAATTGTTCCCAAGTAAAATCTTTATCGTTCCTACCAAAGTGACCGTAGGCGGAAGTCTTCTGATAGATTGGCCTTCTCAAGTTTAATCTTTCGATAATTCCTTTAGGAGTTAAATCAACTTCTTTGGAAATCATTTTGGAAATTTCTTTATCTGGAATTTTTCCGCTTCCTTTTGTATCAATAAAAATAGAAACAGGTTGAGCAACACCAATAGCATAAGCAACTTGGACAAGACATTCTTTTGAAAGCTTGGCTGCGACAACATTCTTAGCAATGTGCCTTGCCGCGTATGCCGCGCTTCTATCAACTTTTGAAGGATCTTTACCTGAAAAAGCGCCGCCGCCGTGAGGAGCCCAACCACCGTATGTATCGACAATAATTTTTCTACCAGTCAATCCGCTGTCGCCGTGTGGTCCACCTATTTCAAACCTACCAGTTGGATTAACAAAGTATTTTGTCCTTTTATCAAGATATTTTTCCGGAATGATTTTTTTAATCACATGCTCGATAACATCTTCTCTAATTTTTTTCTGTTTTGCATCGGCATCATGCTGAGTGGAAATAACAACAGTATCTACGCGGATAGGTTTATTGTTATCGTCATACTCAATCGTAACCTGGGATTTGGAATCGGGACGAAGGTAGGGCATCAGCTTAATATTATTTTTCCTAATGTCTGCTAATTTTTTCACTAACTTATGAGCAAACATAATCGGCATAGGCATTAGTTCCGGAGTTTGATCGCAAGCGTAACCAAACATTAATCCTTGATCACCTGCGCCTCCTTTGTCAACTCCCATGGCAATGTCCGGCGATTGTGAATGAATTGCATTTAGTACAGAGCAAGATTCGGAATCAAATTTATATTCCGCGCTAGTGTAGCCTATATTTTTAACTGTTTGTCTAACAATATCAGGTACTTCTATGTAAGCACTTGTTGTTACCTCGCCGCCTACAAGAACCAATCCGGTAGTAACAAATGTTTCGCAAGCTACTCTTGCCATTGGGTCTTTTCTATAAATTGCGTCTAAAATTCCGTCAGATATTGCATCGCTAACTTTGTCGGGATGCCCTTCGGAAACCGATTCGGATGTGAAAAAGTATGACATCGTATTTTTCCTATTCTATATTTAATTAATAAAAATCTATTTCTGATGAATCACCGGAATTTAGTTTCTTGTAACTTCCTTTGATTAGAGAATTATTGCCGATGATAGAATTTTCAAGCAATGAACGTGATATCTGTGCATTTGTTCCTACAATGGAATTTTTTATTATGCATTCCGAGATACTACAACCTGCATCTATCGTTGTATAGGGACCGATTACAGAGTTCGATATTTCAGCATTATCTGCGATAAAGACCGGATGATTTATTACAACGTTTTCAAAATCTTTACTTATGCTTTTTTTGTCAAGTAAAAATCTATTTGTCGAGAGAAGCGTTTCAGGATTGCCGCAATCATACCACCCTTCCACGGGGAAGGTAGAAATTTTTTCTCCTGATTCAATCATCATCTGTAATGCATCGGTTAATTGAAGCTCGCCTTTGGTTCTAACATCTTTTTCAACTAAATTATTTAGACTCTTAACCAAAGCCCTGGAGTTTGATATGTAGTAAAGCCCTACGAGAGCTAAATTTGAAACGAAAGTTTGCGGTTTTTCTACTAACTTTTTAATGTAACCGTTATTAACTACTGCAACACCGAAGCGTCTTGGGTCCTCAACTTCCTGTACGCCGAGAGAAGTTCTTTTGTTCTTAAATACATCTTTTAGATTAACATCAAAAATTGTATCGCCGAGAATTATAAAAATTTCATCGGAATCAAAAGTAGGAATAGCAGTATAAATAGCATGTCCTAATCCTTCCATTTCCTTTTGCTGTACAAAATCTGCTTTGATTGAAGGATAAGACTTCTTTACATAATCCATTACCATATTGCCGAGATGACCGATAACAAAAGTCGCATTAGTTATTCCTTCTTCTAAAAGCTTATCAAGAATGTGGGAAATGATGGGTTTTCCCCCAACATTCAATAAAACTTTTGGCGTGGAATAAGTATGAGGCTTTAGCCTGCTGCCAATTCCAGCCACAGGTATTATTGCTTTGATCTTACTCATTCTTTCCTAAATTTTGCGTTCAAAATTACCTAATACCTGAAAGAATAACAAATTTGTTTCAGTTGGATTCTCTAACATTTATCAAAAAAAAACATTAGTTTTATTCTCAAAATATTTTTGAATGATTATAAAGTAGGAGATCACCATGTTCAAACTGAGCAGGAAATTTTTTTTAAGTGCGTTGTTTTTATTTATTGTGCTGGTTCGAGTTGGATTTGCACAGACTCAGGAAATTGATGCGATTAAAAAAGCCGCCGGGTTGAAGGACGCTTCGCAAAAAATTAATGCAATGAAACTATTTATTAAAGATTATCCGGAAAGCAATTACGGTGGTATAGCAAAAGCAAATATCTTTTCGGCTTACCTTGATCTTGGGAAAGTTGATTCAGCTCTCTATTTTGTTAACCAATACTTTGAAATAATTCCTCCCGAAATGAGAATGAATCCTTATAATGAAGTAGCGTATACTTTGGCGCAGAAAAAAGTAGGATTGGACTCGGCGGATGTTTATTCAAAAAGAGCCGTCGAATTTGCCCGGAACAATAATCCGCAAAATCTGTCGATGTATCTAGATACTCGCGCTCTTGTATTATTTGATTTGGGAAAATTTGATTCTGCATATACTTTAGAAAAACAAGCAATAATTGGACACGAAAATGACCCTGCTTACCTTTTAAACTTAGCTGCTTTTGAAGAAGCTGCCGGTAAAAAGTTAGAGGCTATAAATACTGCTGCACAAGCTATAATATATGGCGATAATGACCAAGCTTTAACAAGATTTAATAAGTGGGTCTTGGAGGCAAAAACAACAAAAGATGAACAAGATAAATTAAAAAATGAAGTAGCAGCGTCAATTTTAAAAAAATATTTTGAAGAAAATTCAAATAAAGATAAAATTAAAACTAATTCAAATGCGGGAGTTTTTTTAGCCAAACTTGGAGCCAATCTTCCGCAAGCGGAGAAATGGACAAAGGAAGGAGTATACTCATTAAATAAAAATTCAAGCATTGACGATATCATACTTTTCAAAAAAAATCTTGGAATAGTTTATTCAGCCGAAAATAAATTAGAACCGGCTTTAG
>JAJYCM010000319.1 GCA_021778375.1 Bacteroidota bacterium | reverse complement strand
GTATTTAATAAGGATTGGTTTATGATTTTTATCCATTTCTTTTATTTTATTTTCAAAATATTTTTCAAGCTGCTTATTAGTAAGTGTTGTATCATATTTGATGTTGCGGATATCTTTGATGTCATTTTTGTCGGTAATTGTTACCCTATCATGCGGATCGGAATTTATTAAAGGAAAGTCTATGGGCTTTAAAATATTTTCAAAAAGGAATGTAATGTCTGATTCGGGTGAAGATGTATTGGCGACATATTCAATCCCTTTTGCATAAAGCATTGCATATTGTCTCTCCTTTTCCTGGAGCTTTTCTACAAGTGCCTGAGTATAAAATAAAGTTCCTCCGGCAATAAAAATAGCTAAAATTAAAAGAGCAATCTTCATTCTTAACGAAGCGGGACCTCCGGACATTTTCATCACTTTTTCCTAATTGATTTTTGATAGGAGATAAAATTAGTCACTCGATTTTTATGCGCTGATAAATAAAAGAAATCTTTACTGTTAAAGTTCGTTTTATTAATGACTAAAAATCCAGGCAATATTTCAGCATGTTGAAATATTGCTCAGAGCCTTTATCTTAAAAGCTAACGGCGAAAGGAAGAAAAATTAATCTGTATAAAAAGTCTGCTTGCGCTTTGGTCCTACCGAGATTATATTAAATGTAATTCCGGCTTGCTTTGAAATGAAAGATAAATAATCTTTTGTCTCTGTCGGAAGTTCTGAGTATGATCGACAGTTTGAAATGTCTTTATTCCAGCCCGGAAGGATTTCGTATACCGGCGTTACTGTTGATAGCCTTTCAACATCAGTAGGAAAAGATTTTATTCTCTTTCCATTCTTTTCATACCCGACGCAGACTTTTATTCTATCGAAGCTGCCTAGTACGTCTAGCTTTGTAACTGCACACGTATTTATACCGTTAATCATGGCAGAATAGCGTACAAGAAATGCATCAAACCAACCGCAACGTCTTGGACGGCCGGTTGTTGCTCCATATTCGGCGCCAACCTTCCTTAATTTTTCACCCTCTTCATCAGTAAGTTCCGTGGGGAATGGTCCAAGTCCTACTCTTGTGGTGTAAGCCTTTACAATTCCGATTACTGAATCAATTCTTGTCGGAGGAATCCCCGTGCCTGTACATGCCCCGCCGGAAGTAGGGCTTGAAGATGTTACATAGGGATAAGTTCCATGATCAACATCAAGTAAAGCTCCTTGAGCACCTTCAAGCAATATCGATTTCCCTTCATCAATTGCGTTGTTCAAATAGAAAGGCACATCTTTAATATATTTGTCTATGGTCTTGTCAAATTCAAGGTACTGCCTGATAATTTCTTCAACGTCAAGTTCTTCATGATCATAAACTTTTTTCAGAAGAATATTTTTCTCTTTTATGTTTTCTCTAATTTTTTCTTCTAATACCTTACGGTTAAGAAGGTCTACAATTTTAATTCCTTTTCGGGCATATTTATCGATATAGCATGGACCAATGCCGCGACCGGTGGTTCCTATTTTATTTTCTCCGCTTTCACTAATGGAATCTAAAAGTTTATGGTAGGGCATAATTAAGTGTGCATTGTGACTGATAAAAAGTCTTCCGTCCACTTTTATATTGTTTTTTTCAAGAAACGCTATTTCGTCAAGTAGAGCAGTCGGATCAATTACAACGCCGTTGCCGATAACACAAATAACATTTTCTCGTAATATTCCCGATGGTATTAGGTGAAGGATATATTTCTTATCACCAATTTCAACGGTATGTCCGGCATTTGCGCCGCCTTGATATCTCGTAACAATATCGTAATTTTCGCTGAGAATATCTACAATTTTACCTTTGCCTTCGTCGCCCCATTGGCTTCCAACAAGAACCGAAACACTCATTTGAATTCCTTAATGTTTGAACAAAATAAAACTCCGAATCCAAAAACCCGGAGTTTTATATTAAAATGAAATAAAATACTGAGGTTTATTTTGAAAAGCTTTTTACTGCTTCTTCAACTGTTTCGAAAGATTCAAAAATTGTGATTAATTTTGTAATCACTAATAAGCTTTCGATTTTATCTGTTGTCCGGGCTAATTTAAGATGACCATTTTCTTTTTTCATGGTTGTAAGCCCGCTGATTAACATACCTAAACCCGAACTGTTCATAAACTTTACTTCAGCTAAATCGATGATTACATTTTTCTTGCCTTCATCTATAAGCTTATGTAAAAGCTCGTTAAATTCTTTCGTGTCGTCACCGCCCATAACATTTCCCTTTAGTTCAATGACTACTGCACCGTATTGTTCCTGGGTCTTAATTTTCATTTATATCTCCAAAATTTTAATGTTAATTTAATTAGTTAGTAGAATTTATGCAAGTAGAAACAGCTAAAATATTGCTAAGATATTAAATATTATTACTTATTTGACTTACGTTATGTTTAAGTATCCATTTAGAACAATTTTATGTTAGGAAAAATCTGTTAATCCCATTTCTTCACTAAATCTTTAAGAGAATCCAATACAGGAACATTGCAGGTTAGAAGCCGGTCTTTTGATTGATGTCCGTTTGAAATCAATATGCAGTCTGCTCCAATTTCTTTTGCAACGTCAAAATCGTGAATAGTGTCGCCAATTAAAAGTATGTTCTTAAAATCAACCTGCAATTTCTCCATCAATTTTTTCCCTAAGTCGATTTTGCTTGCTGCATAAATATTGTCCAAACCGAAGAGGTATAAGAAATATTTCTCTACTCCGAAATGTTTAACGATTTCCAAAAGAGTGTGATGCGAATATGCCGATAAAATTGATTGGCTAATTCCCATATCCCTTATATAATTTAAAACTACTTCAGCATCGGGAAACAATTTTGTCTCAAATTTTAGACTTTCATATTTAGTAATCCATTCTAGCCCGAGTTCTTCAAATGAGTATGCCGAAAAATCCAATCCTGCTTTTTCATAATATTCTTTTACCGGAAAAGTGAATATATTTTTGTAATCAGTCATGGAAATTGGCTTTAGATTTCTCTTTGTAAGTATGCAGTTGATTATTTCCGAGCAAATAGAAACGTCATTAAGTAAGGTTCCGTTCCAGTCCCATATTATGTGGTGGTAGTTTTTAATCATCAAGCAAAAATTGATTTAAGGAAAATATTGAATTGTAGAAAAAAAATATTACTTCAAAGAATTTTATTTTCAATGAAGTAGCTCATTTTTAACAAGTCCATCTCATTGAATTGATTAGCAAGGAGTTGCATCCCGATGGGAAGTCCTTCTGAATTTTTTCCAGTGGGAATATTGATTCCCGGAATACCCGCAAGATTTGCTGAAGTTGTAAAAATATCGCTTAAATACATTTCAATTGGATCGCTTGTCTTTTCGCCTATC
>JAJYCM010000318.1 GCA_021778375.1 Bacteroidota bacterium | reverse complement strand
CCTTGATACCTTTAACAAGAAATTAGGCAAGAACATAAAGGGATTCTCAAAGAAAGCAATCAAATTAATTTATGAATATAATTGGCCCGGCAATATCCGCGAAATGGAAAATACGGTTGAACGCTGTATGATTATTGCCGAAAAAGATATTATTGATGTTGATGATCTCCCGCAGCATATTAAAGCATCGGAGTCTTCCGGATCTGTTGAGCTTAACGGCGCTTTGTTCGGTGATGATAATATTATTCCATTTGAAAAACTGAAGGAAGAGTCGATTAGACATGCGCTAAAAGTGACCAATGGTAATATTGTTGAAGCTGCAAAAAAGCTTCAGCTTGGAAGAGCTACTATTTATAGATTGATGGAAAGATATAAAATAGAAAATAACTCGAAAGAGCTAATAACTTAAAATAATTATAGGTTCTAAAAATGGATTTTATTAAAGAAACGATAAATGATGTTGTTGTTGAGACTGTTAACCTAACAAGAGCTACTCTAAAGGAAGCAGAGGAATTTAAGAAAACACTTAGCCTTGAAATTGAATTGGGAGCAAGGAAAATTATTGTCGATTTAACCGAATGCGAATTTATTGACTCTACCTTTCTTGGCGCTTTAGTCATTTCACTTAAAAAAATGACTGCTTTGGGCGGCGACTTACGCCTTGTGGGCTTTCAACCCGCTGTCCATTCAATGTTTGAGTTAACAAGAATGTACCGTGTGTTTGAAGCTTTCAAAACTAAAAAGGAAGCGTTAAACAGTTTTAAATAATTTGAAGCAGGCAAAATTAGCAGGTCAACAATCCGGGGGATGAAAATATAATATGAATAATTTTGAAAATAAATCTATCCTTGTTGTTGATGATGATGTCACTATTCGAAAAATTATCAGTCATCATTTGAAAAATAAAGATTACTCTGTTTTTGAAGCGGAAAGCGCTAACCAAGGGTTCAATCAATTAGCCCAAAACAAAATTGATCTAGTACTATGCGATGTTACAATGACGGAAATGGATGGGTTTACATTTTGCAAAAAAGTTAGAGAAAATGAAAATTACCGCGTACTACCTTTCATTTTTGTCACGGCAAAAAATAGTATGGAAGATAAATCTAAAGCGCTTGAGGTAGGCGGCGACGACATAATCACTAAACCTTTCGATGTAAATGAATTAATTCTCAAAGTCCAATCTCTAATTCGCCGTTCAGATATTTATAAAGTTTACGGAGTTAAAAAAAATTTAGAGCAATCTTTTACTGAAAGTACCGTCAAAATACTTTTAGTGGATGATGACGCTACCCTGGCTAAGCTCTTTCAATATAATTTGAACAAAGCAGGTTTTGATTGTGATACTGCTCCTAATCCCGGGGAAGGATTGATAAAAGCAAAAAAAAATCCTCCCGATTTAATAATTTCCGATATTATGATGCCTGATATTGACGGTTTCCAGTTCCGAAAAATGCTGCTCTCAGAACCCCAGCTTAAATCCATTCCGTTTGTTTTCTTAACTTCCAAAAGCGAAGAAGATGATATTTTAGTAGGCTACGATCTCGGCATTACAGACTATGTATTAAAAACCGCAGGTCCACGCGTTGTTGTTGCAAAAGTCAGTGCAATAATAAAAAGCCTCGGAAAAGAAAGACAAAAGATAGTTAGCGAACTTCACCAAGCCGCAGATTCTTTGCGTATAAAAGTCGTTCCCGAAAATTTTCCAACCTTTGAAGGGTTTGAAATAAAACATTGGCATCAGCCATATCATGGAATTCCCGGAGGAGATTTTATAGATTATTTTTCTCTTGATGAAAATAATCTTGCCGTAATCCTAGGAGATGTTATGGGTAAAAAGTGGGGCGCTTGGTATTTCGCTTTTGCTTATGCAGGCTATGTAAGAAGCGCCATCAGAGTTGCTCTTGAAACAACAAAAGAATTTACGCCGAGCAAACTTTTACAACAGGTAAATAAATCTGTCTACCAGGATGCCAAGATTTCGGAGGTTTTTGCTACCTTGTCAATTGTAATTATAAATAATAAATCAAACATCTTAAAATATAGCGGCGCTGGGGACTTGCCGTTGATTTACAAAAATAATACTACAGGCGAGGTTCAAAAGCTCCAATCCAACGGATTGCTGCTCGGCTTTGCAGAGCAGGGAAATTATCATGATGTTTCATTAGCCTTTGGCAAGAACGATTCGATTTTTATGGTGACAGATGGAATTATTGAATCGAGAAATTCTTCCGGAGAACAATTTGGCACAGTTCAACTCTTCGAAACATTGAAAAATATTTCTCCTGAAATGGATGCTCTGGAAGAGATTAAAAAGAGATTTAAATTGTTTACGACAGATAAATTTGAAGATGACGTAAGTTTAATTTCAATTTGCCTAAAATAATTCCTCCAGGATCAAATCTGTCCAAAATAAAATTTCATATTACATCCCCACACATAGGTGCTAATTTAATATTAAAATAAATAGTGATCATTTGTAAGAAATCTATTTAAAGGCATAATAGCATCCAGCGAATTTTATTCGTGGGAAGATAAATGAAAAGAATACCTCTTAACCGTTTCATCGGTTTCTCAATTTTCGTTTTTATAATGATATAAATTGTTTTTCGTATATAAATATGAGTCCGCTCTAAAAGGGTATTTTTGATAAAAAAACGTTTTGATTATTGTCCAAATTCAAAGCCTCGAAACTCAATTTTAGGCTTTTTAGAGCGGACTAATGAATAGATTCTCATAATTATTGATTCTACGCAAACGTGTCAGGCTCCGTAAAACGGTCAGAACCGCAGAGCGGTGACATATCAGTAGAATAAGATGAAAAAAAGAACAAAGCTCCGGAGGAGCGACACATAATTACTATATAGAAGAACATAATCAAAAGAATATCATCTGTCTGTATGTCGTAAATGTGAAGTTCGTCGATGCTTGTCCAGGCAATTGCATGTGGACGAAATTTAATGAATTGCTCTGGCGTTTATTTTATAAAATAAGAATCCTGGATAATTTCGCAGGTTATTATAAATTCTAAACTTATTTGTATAGCAGTGTAAAAGTACTTCTATCAATTAAAAAATAATTTGATTAGTATAATAGCAAGTACTAAATTTGCAAACGAAATTATTCTTATAACCATTGGGGGTTTATGATTGATTCAATTGATACAACAGGAAAAGAAGAAAGAAAATCTAACCTAACTTTTAAGGGGCTCATAATAATTCCATTTATTTCTGGAATTTTTGGGTTCGTGGGTTTTTTGATTGTTCTTGTTTTGGCTAAGTATCTTGGTTACATGGTAGGGACGCTAACTTCTTTTCATATAGAAGGTGTAGATTTCTTATTATGCCTTCTTGGATTCATCTTAT
>JAJYCM010000030.1 GCA_021778375.1 Bacteroidota bacterium | reverse complement strand
CGCTGGAACGACTAGATCTCCTCTCTGGGTTGGCGGTGGAACAATATTCGGACCACGCCCAAGAGATTATAGAGAGGATCTTCCAAAGAAAATTAAGAAGCTTGCGCGAAAATCTGCGTTGAGTCATAAAGTAAAAGATAATCAAATTATTCTTGTAGAGGATTTTTCATTCGAAAAACCAAAGACAAAAGATTTTACAAATATTCTTTCAGCATTAAAAGTAAACGGTAAGAAAGTATTATTGTTGACTAATGGAAACAATGACTCTGTTTATAAATCGGGCAGAAATATTCCAAAAGTTCAAATTTTGGAAGCAGAAAAAGTTTCTACTTACGATATACTTAATAATCAAATTCTAATTTTACAAAAAGGCGCTGTTGAAAAAATTAGTAAAGCCTTTGCAAGAAGAGAAGAGGCGGTAAGTTAATATGCAGGACGTTTTAATATCTCCTATGATTACTGAAAAGATGACTAACCTTGCTGCCGATAAAGGGAAATATGGTTTTTTGGTTAGTCCCTCAGCAAACAAAATTGAAATTGCAAAAGCGATTGAAAAAAGATTTGAAGTTCATGTAGTTAATGTCAGAACCATTAACCATCCAGGAAAAATTAAAACTCAGTTTAGAAAAAGCGGAAAGTTTACTGGCAGAACTTCAAAGTTTAAGAAAGCTATTATTACCCTTAAAGAGGGTGAAAAAATTGAATTATTTGAACAAGTATAGAGAATTGAATAGGACTCACTAATGGCAATAATAAAATCCAAACCGATTACCCCCGGAACGAGATTTAAATCGGTTTCATCTTTTGATGAGATTACAAAAACTTCACCGGAAAAATCACTAACCGGTGTTATTAAAAGAACCGGAGGAAGAAACAATCTTGGTCGTGTTACCGCGCGTCATATCGGAGGCGGACACAAACGTAAATATCGTATAATAGATTTTAAACGCGATAAGATAGGAATTCCAGCAAAAGTATTTTCAATTGAATATGACCCTAATCGAACTTCAAGAATTGCTTTGCTGCACTACGTTGACGGAACTAAAAGATATATTATTGCTCCGAATGGTTTGAAAGTCGGTGATCAAATTATTTCCGGTCCCGGTAGCGATATAAATATAGGAAACGCTCTACCATTAAAAGATATGCCACTGGGAAGTTTTGTTCACAATGTGGAAATTAAACCGGGTAAAGGGGGGCAGATGGGTAGAAGCGCTGGTTCGGCACTTCAGGTAATGGCAAAAGAAGGTGACTTTGCTCAGCTTAAAATGCCTTCGGGTGAAGTTAAGTTAATCAGATTAGCTTGTATGGCGACATACGGAACTGTCGGAAATGCTGAACAGGAAAATATCAGTTTGGGAAAAGCCGGAAGATCTCGATGGAAGGGAATCCGCCCGCATGTGAGAGGTGTAGCAATGAATCCTGTTGATCATCCAATGGGCGGTGGAGAAGGAAAGACTTCGGGTGGTGGGCATCCTGTTTCCCCGTGGGGTCAAAAAGCCAAAGGTTTGAAGACGAGAAAACATAAAAAAGAATCTAACAAGTTCATCATAAAAAGACGTAAATAATTTTTAGAGATTAATATGCCAAGATCGGTAAAAAAAGGACCTTTTGTTGATTATAAATTAGCTGATAAAATTGATCAACTTAATAAAACAAATCAGAAAAAGATAATTAAAACTTGGTCGCGTGCATCAACAATTACTCCGGATTTTGTCGGACACACAATTGCAGTTCACAATGGTAACAAAATGATACCAGTGTATATCACTGAAAATATGGTCGGACATAAATTGGGCGAATTTTCGCCGACAAGAATTTTTAGAGGGCATTCTGGTACTAAAGCTGAAAAGGCGTCTAAGCCTGTACCAGCGCCAACGCCAGCGCCAGCGCCAGCAAAATAATTTAGCGAAGGATTTTTATTATAATGGAAGCAAAAGCTGTACATAGATATATTGGTTCATCTCCAAGAAAAATGAGATTGGTTATTGATCTTATCCGCGGAATGTCTGTGGATAAAGCGATAGAAACCTTGCATTTTCATTCTAAACATGCATCAAAAGATGCTGAAAAAGTTTTGAGGTCCGCTGTTGCCAATCTTTTGAATAAAGATGATGCGACCCGTGTAGAGCCTAATGACTTAATTGTAAAGGAAGCTTTTGTAGATCAAGGACCAACTTTGAAAAGAATTTCACCTGCTCCTATGGGACGGGCTTATAAGATTAGAAAAAGATCGTGTCATTTAACAATTATCGTGGCAACTAAAGCATAAATTTTAGGAGGATATTTTTTTGGGACAGAAAGCAAACCCTATAGGACTAAGAGTTGGAATAATTAGAGGTTGGGACTCTAATTGGTATGAAAATAAAAGTTATGCTGCAAAACTTAAAGAAGATCAGAAGCTCAGAAATTATGTAAGAAATCGTTTGAAGAAGGCAGGCATCTCCAGAATTGTGATTGACAGAACTTCGAAAAATGTAATTCTGACAATTTATACTTCAAGACCAGGTGTCGTAATCGGAAAAAGCGGTAAAGAAATTACTCAGCTTGAACAAGAGTTAAAACAAGTTACTGATAGAGAAGTTAAAGTCCAGATTTCTGAAATTAAAAGACCTGAATTAGATGCTTATCTTGTTGCTGAAAATATTGCAAGCCAGCTTGCAGGAAGAGTCTCTTTTAGAAGAGCAATGAAAATGGCAATTACAGCTGCTATGCGCATGGGTGCGGAAGGAATAAGAATTATGTGCGCTGGACGATTAGGTGGAGCAGAAATGGCCCGTACTGAACAATATAAAGAAGGAAGAATCCCTTTGCATACATTAAGAGCTAATATTGATTATGCGAATGGAAGAGCGGAAACAATTTATGGCTCCATTGGTATAAAAGTTTGGATTTGCCACGGAGAAATTTTAGGAAAAAGAGTTACAGATTAATATAGCCGGGAGTTTTTTATCATGTTAATGCCGAAAAGAGTAAAATACAGAAAATCACAGCGCGGAAGAAGAGCCGGAAAAGCTAAACGCGGAAGTACAATTGCTTTTGGAGATTTTGGTTTGAAAGCTTTAGAACCGCATTGGATTACAAGCCGTCAAATAGAGGCGTGTCGTGTTGCTCTTTCAAGAAAAATGAAGAGAGATGGAAAAGTTTGGATAAGAATTTTTCCCGATAAACCAGTCTCTAAAAAACCTCTTGAGACAAGAATGGGTAAAGGTAAAGGAGCTCCTGAATTTTGGGTAGCTGTTGTAAAGCCGGGAAGAGTTCTTTTTGAAGTCTCGGGTGTTACAAAAGAGCTTGCACATGATGCTCTAAAAACATGTGCTTATAAATTACCCATTAAAACAAAAGTTGTAGTTAGACCAGACTTTGAATAATTCTAAGGTATGAAAAATGAAGATTCATGAAATACGCGAAATGAAAGATGAAGAATTAATTAAACAAATCGATCTTCAAAAGAAGGAATTAGTTGACTTGCGTTTTGCTCACCAGCTTAAGCAATTAACAAATACTTCTAAGTTAAGATTGGTTAAAAAGGATCTTGCGAAATTAAAAACAATTTTAAAAGATAGAGAACTTGAAAAAATAGCCGCAGCGAAAAAAGAAAACAAAGAAGGAGTTAAGGCTTAATTATGGAACAGCGCGCGCTTAGAAAAACAAGAGTTGGTGTAGTGGTGAGTAATAAGATGGAGAAAACAATTACTGTAGCAATTGAAAGAAAAGTTCCTCATCCTATTTATAAAAAATATTTTAAGAAAACGACTAAGCTGATGGCTCACGATGAGAAGAATGAATGCAGTATAGGTGATAAAGTAAAAATAATGGAAACGCGTCCTTTAAGCCTAAAGAAAAGATGGCGTTTGGTTGAAATTGTAGTAAAAGCCAAGTAGCAAAGTAAGGAGTAGGTTATAATGGTTCAAGAAGAAACAAATTTAGTAGTAGCAGATAATTCCGGGGCAAAAAGGGTAAGATGCATTCGTGTCCTTGGGGGAAGCGGTAGGCAGTATGCTAGTGTCGGAGATTTAATTGTCGTTTCTGTTAAAACTGCAATCCCGAACGGGACAGTTAAAAAGGGCGAAGTTTCACGAGCGGTTATTGTTAGAACCAAAAAGGAAGTTAGAAGAAAAGACGGCTCATATATTAGATTTGATGAAAATGCAGCGGTTTTAATTAATGCTCAAAATGAACCTAAAGGCACTCGTATATTCGGGCCTGTCGCCAGAGAATTAAGGGAGAAACAGTTTATGAAAATAGTTTCGTTAGCACCAGAAGTATTATAAGAATTCGGAAGCAAAATGAAAATTAGAAAAAATGATAATGTTGTTTTAATAGCTGGAAATAATAAAGGAAAAACCGGTAAAGTTTTAAAGGTGTTTCCTAAAGTTTCTAAAATTATTGTTGAAGGAATAAATGTCCGTAAAAGGCATACTAAACCAAATCAAACGAATCCGCAAGGCGGAATTCTTGAGAAGGAAATGCCGGTTCATGTCTCAAATGTTATGCTTATAGACCCGAAAACAAATACGGGAACAAGGCTTGGTTCACAAATCATTTTGGATGACAAAACGGGAAAGAAGAAACGCGCTCGTGTTAGTAGAGCAAGCGGAGAAATGATTTAACACTAAAAAACTTTTACTTAAGGTTTAAATAAAAATGGCAGAAAAGAAAATAAAATCAACGACGACCGCTGAAAAATCGGTTAAACCTTCTAAAAAGGTTTCTACTAAGGAAGCGTCGGAAAAAGAAATCAATATAAAAGCTCGCCTTGCTGATACTTATAAAAAAGAAGTTGTACCTGAGTTAATGAAAAAATTTAATTACAAAAGCATTATGCAGGTGCCAAAGCTTCACAAGATTGTAGTAAACATGGGCGTTGGTGCAGCCGTGGCAGACCAGAAAATTTTGGAAGAAGCAGTTAAAGAATTAGAAACAATTACTGGTCAAAAAGCTAGCATTAGAAAAGCAAAAAAATCTATTTCGAATTTCAAACTTCGTGAAGGTGTTAACATTGGGGCGATGGTGACTTTAAGAAAAGAAAAAATGTATGAATTCTTAGATCGTCTCATTAACATTGCTCTACCACGAGTTCGCGACTTTAGAGGATTGTCAGATAAATCTTTTGACGGTAGAGGTAATTATACACTCGGCATTAAAGAGCAGATTATTTTTCCAGAAATAAACGTAGATAAAATAACAAAAGTATTGGGAATGGACGTCACATTTGTGACAACAGCAAATACCGATAATGAGGCTTATCAATTGCTTCAGGCCTTTGGTTTCCCATTTAGAAAAAAAGAAATTAAAACAGCGTAAGTAGGAGTATTATGGCTCGTAAAAGTCTAATCGCAAGAGAAGAAAAAAGAGTTAAGCTTGTTGAAAAATATGCAAAACTAAGAAAAGAACTTAAAGAAAAGGGTGATTATATCGGGCTGCAAAAATTACCTAAAAATTCTGCTAAGGTAAGGTTGCACAATCGTTGCATGTTTACCGGTAGAGCTCGTTCATATTATCGTAAATTTGGTGTTTCCCGTTTGGTTATGCGCGAAATGGCGCTTAAAGGCGAAATCCCTGGATTAAAAAAGTCAAGTTGGTAGAAGGAGAAGTTTATGCCGGTTACAGACCCGATTTCAGATTTTTTAACAAGAATTAGAAATGCTTCAAAAGCAAAAAAGATTAGAGTTGACATTCCTTCATCAACCATGAAGAAAGGTTTAGCTGAAATTTTGAAGCGTCAAAAATTTATTGTTGACTATTCCGTTGTAGAAGACAACAAGCAAGATATTTTAAGAGTGTTATTAAAATATAGAAATGGCTCGCCAGCCATTAATGGTTTGAAAAGAATTAGTACGCCTGGCTTGAGAGTATATAAATCTTCAGAAGAGCTGCCAAGAGTTCTGGGCGGGCTTGGAGTTGCTGTTATCTCTACTCCGAAAGGACTTTTAACAGATAAAGAAGCTAAGAGAGAGTCAGTTGGCGGCGAAGTAGTTTGTTACATTTGGTAAATCAATTCAATGGAGTTTTAAATTGTCACGTATTGGTAAAAAACCGATTATAGTTCCTAAAGAAGTTACCGTAAAATTGAACGGTAATCAATTAAAAGTTACAGGACCTAAAGGTGAGCTTGAAAATCAATTTCACCAAAATATGAAATTAGAAATTAAGGATAATGAAATTCTTGTAACCAGACCTAACGACTTAAAAGAGAATAAAGCTGTACATGGTTTGACAAGGGCTTTAATTCAGAATATGGTTGATGGAGTAACAAAAGCTTATCAGAAAACTTTAGATATTGTGGGAGTTGGTTACAGAGCAGAACTTAAAGGCAAAAATTTATTAATTAACATCGGTTTTTCGCATCCTATTTATTTTATTCCGCCGGATGGAATTACCCTTCAAACACCGACTCAAACCCAAGTTATAGTTTCGGGAATCGATAAACAGCTTGTTGGTTTAGTTGCAGCAAAAATTCGCTCAATCAGACAGCCGGAACCATACAAAGGTAAAGGTATAAAATATTCAGATGAATTTATTCAGAGAAAAGCTGGTAAAACCGCTGGCAAATAATTTATAGTGGAGAATATGTAAAAGATGATTAATAGAAATGAAAATTCCAGGCTTCGATCAAAAACAAAAATCCGGAAAGCAATATCCGGAACTCCGGAAAGACCGCGTTTAACGGTGTACCGAAGCATGAATAATGTTTATGCTCAAGTTATAGATGATACTTCTGGAAATACTATTGCAGCGGCTTCTTCACTGTCTAAGGAATTGGCAGAAGAATTGAAGGCTGCTAAAGGAAAAGTTTCAAAGAGTAAAATTGTAGGAATATTTGTTGCTAAAAAAGCAATAGAGAAAAATATTACCTCGGTAGTGTTTGACAGAAACGGTTACAGATACCACGGGCGTATACAGGCAATTGCTGAAGGCGCACGCGAGGGAGGCTTAAAGTTTTAGATGAGCTTTGGTAATATTGCCGGGTCGTCTAATGGTAGGACTACGCCCTTTGGAGGCGTCTGCAGAGGTTCGAATCCTCTCCCGGCAGCAGTTAGGAAATTTTTTTATCTATCTTAATTGAAAAAATTTTGAAAATAAATTAAAAGAGAGTAGTTCTTGGAAAAACAATCAAAAAATGTTAAATCGGGTGAGGCTGAAGGACTTAAGGAAAAAGTTGTTCACATCAACAGAGTTGCCAAGGTCGTAAAAGGCGGACGAAGATTTAGTTTTAACGCAATAGTTGTTGTTGGTAATGGAAAAGGCACGGTTGGAATTGGATTGGGAAAAGCTAATGAAGTTACCGATGCAATTTCAAAAGGTATAGATGACGCCAAGAAAAATCTTGTGAACGTTAATGTTATTAAAGGAACAATAGCTCATGAGATAATCGGCAAATATGGCGCTGGTAAAGTCTTATTAAAACCGGCATCACCGGGTACCGGTTTGATAGCTGGCGGAGGAGTTCGTGCAGTTCTTGAATCTGCCGGTGTACAAGATATTCTTACAAAATCTCTAGGTTCAAGCAATCCTCATAATCAAGTTAAAGCCACACTTAACGGGCTTAAAAATTTGATTGATGCTAAGAAAATGTCTGAAAAAAGAGGAATGACTATTAAAGAATTATTTGGTTCTTAATTGAGGATACCATGATGAAAATTAAAGTAAAACAAGTTAAAAGCATTATTGACAGACCGGTTGATCAAAAACTAACTATTGAGGCTTTAGGTTTGGGTAGACCAAACTGGGAAGTTATTCACAATGATACACCTCAAATAAGAGGAATGATTAGAAAAGTTACTCATCTTGTAACGGTTGAAGAAGTTAAAGACTAATAAGGTTTATAAAAATGGATATTCTAAGCAATCTTAAATATGCTCCGGGTTCTAAAAAAAATAAAAAAAGAGTTGCCAGAGGCGCTGGTTCCGGGCATGGTGGAACGGCAACGAGAGGCATGAACGGACAAATGTCTCGCTCAGGTGCAAAACATAAAGCTTGGTTTGAGGGAGGTCAGATGCCTCTGCAAAGAAGAATCCCGAAGTTTGGATTTACAAGTCCATTCAAAGTTTTTTCTCAGGTAGTTAATATTGAAGCACTTCAAAAATTAGCTGAGAGTACAAAAGTTAATGAAATTAATATTGAAACATTGAAGAAATTCGGTTTGATTTCAAATTTGAAAGCACCGGTAAAAGTACTCGGTAATGGTGAATTAAAATTGAAATTAAAAATTCAAGCAAATGCATTTAGTCAGTCTGCAATTGAAAAAATTCAAGCTGCCGGCGGAACAATCGAAACGATTTAATCTGGAAACCCATGGCTAAAATTACTGAGACCTTCAGAAATATTTTTAAGATACACGAGCTTCGTCAGCGAATTCTATATACTTTGGCGTTGCTTGTTATTGTCAGACTTGGCGCTCATATTACTTTGCCGGGCATCGATGCTGCGGTTTTGTCAGAAAGCACAAAAAATGCAAGTTCCGATAATCTATTTGGACTGTATGACTTGTTTGTTGGCGGGGCTTTCCAAAATGCCGCAATTTTTGCGCTTGGAATTATGCCTTACATTTCATCGTCAATTATTATTCAGCTGCTTGGTGCCGTAGTTCCTTATTTCCAAAAGCTGCAGCAAGAAGGTGAAGACGGTAGAAAAAAAATCACTCAACTTACAAGGTATGGAACAGTTTTAATCGCATCTTTGCAAGCGTGGGGCGTAACAATTAAACTTCTTAATACGAACTTTCAAGGCATCCCCATTGTCCCGGCTGGTGTTCAAGGCTTTGCGTGGACTTTATCAACCGTGCTCATTTTGACTGCAGGTACCGTTTTCATGATGTGGCTTGGTGAGCAAATCACGGATAAAGGAATAGGCAATGGTATCTCGCTTATAATTTTTATAGGAATTATAGATCGATTCCCATTTGCAGTTCTTGATGAATATCGATTAATTAATGAAGGCACACGAAGTCTAATTGTTGAGATTATTATACTCGCTTTAATGGTTGTTATTATTGCCGGAGTTGTTATGGTTACTCAGGGAACCAGAAGAATCCCGGTTCAATATGCAAAGAGAGTTGTCGGAAGAAAAGTTTACGGCGGTGTAACACAATATATTCCTCTTCGCGTAAATACTGCCGGTGTAATGCCGATAATATTTGCGCAATCGTTAATGTTTATTCCTAATACAGTACTTTCATTTTTCCCGAACAACGAATTTATGCAAAGTGTAGCTAAATATTTTGTTTATACATCCCCGGTCTATTCTTTTATTTATGCCTTATTAATTATCTTCTTCACATATTTCTACACAGCAATTGCTTTCAATCCTAAAGACGTTGCAGATAATATGAAAAAGCAAGGCGGATTTATTCCCGGAATTCGCCCAGGTAAACAAACTTCGGAGTTTATTGATAATATTTTAACAAAAATTACTTTGCCCGGATCCTTTTTCTTAGCGATTATTGCAATTTTACCGGCATTCGTTTCAACTTGGGGCGTTTCTGGAAGATTTGCACAGTTTTTCGGCGGCACAAGTTTACTGATTGTCGTTGGAGTTGCACTGGATACTTTACAACAAATTGAATCGCATTTGTTGATGAGACACTATGACGGTTTTATGAAGACCGGTAAAATAAAATCAAGAAGATAAAAGCAAAGTTGTGATTTACATTAAAACAAAAAAAGAAATTGATTTAATTCGGGAAAGTTCAAGAATTGTTGCAGAGACTTTACAGTTATTAAAAAGAAATGTCAGACCGGGAATCACGACAAAAGAACTTGATCAAATAGCGGAAGATTATATCTTAAGCAATAATGCAATTGCTGCTTTTAAGGGATATTCACAAGGCGGAAGTTCTATCGATTATCCTGGGGCAATTTGTGCTTCTATTGATGAACAAGTTGTTCATGGAATTCCCGGAAGCAGAGTTCTTAAAGAAGGTGAAATTATTTCTCTTGATGTAGGTGTAAAAAAAAATGGTTATTATGGAGATGCTGCTCTAACTGTTGCAGTTGGAAATATTTCTGAAGAAAAAAGGAAACTGATGGAAGTAACCGAAAAATCTCTTTACTTAGGAATTGAGCAAGCAATTGAAAATAATAAGGTCCATGATATATCTGCTGCGGTTCAAGAATATGTTGAAGCAAATGGTTTCTCTGTAGTAAGAGACTTATGCGGACATGGCGTAGGCAAACATTTGCACGAAGATCCGTCAATCCCAAATTTTGGGAAACAAGGTACAGGTCCAAAACTTAAGAATGGAATGACAATTGCGATTGAACCAATGGTAAATTTAGGTCGATGTGAGGTTAAAACCCTTTTTGACGGGTGGACAGTAATAGCTACGGATGGTTTGGCATCTGCACATTTTGAACATACTATATTGATCTCTAACGGGCAGCCTGAAATTTTAACGGTAGTTTAATGTCAAAACAGGGCCCAATAAAAGTAGACGGAATTGTGTCGGAAACATTACCAAACGCTCATTTTAAAGTTAGGCTTGATAATGGGCATGAAATACTTGCTCACATTTCAGGTAAAATGAGAATGCATTTTATCAAAATATTGGTCGGAGATAAAGTTTCCATAGAATTATCTCCGTATGATTTAACAAAAGGTAGAATAACCTACCGGTATAAGTAGTGGAGTTTTAAATGAAAGTTCGATCATCCGTAAAAAAGATTTGTGATAACTGCAAAATTATAAAACGCAAGGGCGTTGTAAAAGTAATTTGTAAAAACCCAAAACATAAACAACGTCAAGGTTAATTAAAATTTAAGGAGATAATAATTGGCTCGTATAGCTGGTGTTGATTTGCCGAAAAATAAAAAAGTACTATTTGGTCTTCAATATATCTTCGGCGTAGGCAAAAAAAGTTCTTCTAGTATCCTGGAGAAAGCAAAAGTAAATCCAGATAAAAGAGTTTCAGAATTAACTGACGAAGAAGTTGCAGAGATTAGAGCGGTGCTTACTTCCGATTATAAAGTCGAAGGCGCACTTCGCTCAGAAGTTCAGCAAAATATTAAAAGATTGATGGATATTGGAGCATATCGTGGAGTTAGACACAGAAGGAGTCTTCCTTCAAGAGGTCAAAGAACGCGTACTAATTCCCGTACAAGAAAAGGTAAAAGAAAAACTGTTGCAGGTAAAAAGAAGGCTCCTACTAAGAAATAAAATTTGACAAACTGGAGGTTTAGAGTTGGCTAAAGTTGTAAAGAAAGCAAAAAAGAAAACGCATGTTGATGCAAATGGTGTTGCTCATGTTAAAGCAACATTCAACAATGTAATTGTAACGATAACTGATATATATGGCAATACTATTGCTTGGTCATCGGCCGGTAAAAACGGATTTAAAGGCTCTCGCAAAAATACTCCATTTGCAGCCCAAGTGTCTGCCGAAGCTGCCGCAAAAGAGGCTTATGACTTGGGATTGCGAAGGGTTGATGTGTTGGTAAAAGGTCCGGGCTCGGGAAGAGAAGCTGCAATACGTGCGTTAAATACAGCTGGATTAGATGTCAGTTCAATTAAAGACGTAACGCCTATTCCGCACAACGGCTGCCGTCCACCTAAGAAAAGAAGAGTTTAAAATTATTGGAGACTTATTAAATGGCAAGATACACAGATTCAGTTTGTAAATTATGCAGAAGAGAAAGACAAAAGTTGTTTCTTAAGGGACAAAAATGCTTTACAGAAAAATGCCCTTTAGAAATTAGAAATTATGCCCCCGGACAACATGGAAATGGTAGAAGAGCAAAAGTTTCTGAGTACGGTGTTCAGCTTCGCGAAAAGCAAAAAATTAAAAGACAGTATGGACTTCTCGAAACTCAGTTTAGAAATTATTTTGAAAAGGCTAACAAGCAAAAAGGTATCACAGGCGAAAACTTAGTGAAGCTTTTAGAAAGTAGATTGGATAATGTTGTTTACCGGCTTGGCTTTGCATCTTCAAGAAAACAAGCCAGGCAGTTAATCAGACATCGCCATATTATTGTAAATGAACATTTGGTTGATATTCCGTCTTATATACTTTCAGCTGGAGACATGATTAAAATAAAAGAAAAAAGTAAAAAACTGGATGCAATTCACAGTTCACTTAAGAGAGTTAAGGATAGTACTTATACGTGGTTATCGATTGATAAAGCTTCGCTGTCCGGAACATTTATGCAAGTTCCGGAAAGAGCAGATGTTCCTCTAAATGCCAACGAGCAATTAGTTGTTGAGCTTTATTCTAAATAAAATCAAAATTTTAAGATTAATTTTAGAGGATTTATAATGAGTGTTTCAAATTTAAAAATGCCCGAATCTGTAGTGCTTGACGAGTCAAATTATACCAATACGTTTGGCAGGTTTTCTCTTCAACCTTTGGAAAGAGGTTATGGAGTTACTCTTGGTAATTCTATCAGACGAGTGTTGCTTTCCTCACTATCCGGCGCTGCTATAATTTCTGTTAAGTTCAGTGGTGTGCTTCATGAATTTACGACTATTGATGGCGTTGTTGAAGATGTTGCCGAAATTATTCTAAACTTAAAACAAGTAAGGTTGAAGCTGTTAAATAAAAAGCCTAATAAAATTGATATTTCATTTCATGGCGATGGTGAGTTTACTGCAGCTGATATTCAAAAAAATAGCCCCGATGTCGAAGTATTAAATCCCGAGTTACACATCGCTACCTTAAACAAACATGCAAAAGTCGATGTTGAACTAAGAGTTGGTAAAGGAAAAGGATATGTCCCTGCTTCTGAAAATATTGCTCCTGATCAGACTATTGGCGTAATTCCAATCGACTCAATTTTTACTCCAATTAGGAATGTTAAGTATGATGTTGAGAATGTTAGAATCGGCGACAAGAATGATTATGAAAAATTAACTCTTGATATTACCACAGACGGATCTATTACCCCTGATGATGCTCTAACACAAGCGGCTAAAATTTTGAAAGAGCATATACAATTATTCATCAATTTTGATATTGATCAGGAAGAGGAACAGGCTTCAAATCAAAAGGATAGCGAAAGAGAAAGAATTAAAAAAATACTTCTTACCAATGTTGACGATCTTGAACTTAGCGTAAGATCACACAATTGTTTGAAAGCGGCTAACATTAAAAATCTTGCCGAGCTCGTAAGGAAAGACGAATCTGAAATGTTGAGATTTAGAAATTTCGGAAGAAAATCTTTGGCAGAGCTAATGGAGATTGTGGAAAACTTGGGACTCGATTTTGGTATGGACGTTGATAAATATTTAAAAGACGAAACTGAATCTAATTAATTTTCGATAAGGGTTTACTGATGAGACACAGAGTACGTGGAAGAAAACTTGGAAGAACTGCCAGCCATCGCGCTGCATTGTTAAATTCTCTTGCTACTGCTTTACTAAAGCACAAAAGAATTCAAACTACTCTCCCAAAAGCAAAAGAAGCAAGAAGCTATGTTGAGACTTTAATTACAAAAGCTAGGAGAAATGATCTCCATTCGCGCCGGCAAATTATGGGTGTGATAAATGATAAAGAAGTGGTTAAAGAATTGTTCAACGAAATTATTAAAAAAATCGGCGATAGACCTGGGGGCTATACGAGAATTGTAAAATTGGGTAACCGGATGGGTGATGATGCAGAAATGGCAATTCTAGAATTAGTAGATTTTAATGATGTAATAAATGCAAAGGCTGAGGAGCATAAGGAAAAACGGGAAGCAAAAGCCAAAGCTAAAAAGGAAAATCAGGAAAAAGAAGTTGCTGAAGATGCAAATGTAGTTGAAGAGACTGCGGCTAAAGAAGCTAATTAATTTTCTTTTGAATAACAATTTATCCTGAGTAATCTCGAAAAAACGGGATTACTCTTTTTTTTGCCATGTTAGATGAATCAAAATTTGTAAAATCAGTTTTCGCAATAAAAGAACTTCCGAAAGACAATCTACCTGAAATAATTCTGTGCGGTAGGTCTAATGTAGGGAAGTCTTCTTTTCTCAATTCTCTTTTCAACAAAAAAGATTTGGCAAAAACAAGTTCAACTCCTGGAAAGACCCGGTCTATTAATTATTATTTGATTGATAAAAAATTTTATATAGTAGACCTTCCAGGGTTTGGCTATGCAAAAATTAGCAAAACTGAAAGAGAATATTGGGCTAGGTTAATTCAGGAATTCCTGAGTGAATCAAATAATATTTGGCTTGCATTTCACTTAATTGATAGCCGACATAAGCCTACCGAACTTGATTTTAAACTGAATGCAATGCTCCATTTTTTTAATATACCTTTTGTAGTTCTTCTTAGTAAGATTGATAAACTTAAACAATCAGAAATTTCTGATGCAAAAAAAAACGCGATTGAAAGCTTTCCTGAACTCAGTCTCGATGATAATCTTCTTACTTATTCAGCCGTAAAAAACTTTGGACACAAGGAAATACTTCAAAGGCTCTCAAAAATATTTTATTAAATACCACGTAAACTTGACCGATTTGTTTGCTATTATATTTCAGTCAAATTATATTAACATTTAATTTTTAACAATCTGTAAAAATTTACCTAAAATGGATAACCGGAAGCGTAATAGAATAATTATTTTTCTTATTGCTCCCTTTTTAGCTTCTTTTCTTTTTTTTGCAGAAGACACTCTTTTTAGAATAATTATTATTGCTCTTCTTATAATTTATGTCGCATTTTTAATTTTTTTACGCGACTCAATTAAATTCGAAGGACCTTACGTCGCTAAGTCTTCTCCAGAAAATGATGAGAAAATTCCTGAGGAAACGCAGCAAGAGTTTGATGAATCATTTAAAATCGTTTCTAAAAATCGCGATATTGAGATAATCACCGCAGATAATTATATACCTGAACACCCCCACTCAAAAATTACCTTAAAGCCACCCGATCTAAAAGAAAGATTTGAAGAAATAGCCAACGAATCTTTGCCTGATGGCATAGGGCATGATGGTCAATTCACTTTTGTTCTTGAAAAAATACTGACGGTTATTAAGGAAGCTTTCCATGCAAATACCGCAATATTCTTTTGGTACAATAAGAAAAAGGAAAAGCTTTCGATTGAAAGATTTGTTTCTAATTCAAATGAAATTGAAAGAAGAAAATTTGATATTGAAGATGATATCTTAAGTAAAATAGTACAGCTAGGTGAGCCGGAATTATTAAGCGATATTTCACCTGCTGCCGAGGCTGATGTGATAAGATATTATACCTCTGCTCAAGGCATAAGGAGTTTTGTCGGCGTGCCGTTATTTTACGATAAACAGCTTATTGCGATTATTGCTTTGGATTCAAAAATCGGAGATATGTTTGGAATCGAAACAATTTATGCTCTTGGCAGGTTTGTACGTGTTTTAACTATGATAATCACGATTTTTGAAGAAAAGCATTCCGATTCAATTTCACAGCAAAGGCTAAAAGGTTTGTTAAACCTTATTGCCCAAAATCAAAAATTTGAATCGGCTGAAGACTTAATTTCTTCGCTTCAAAATTCTATGAGCTTCTTGCTTCCGTGGGATGCATTTGCTTTTATTTTTTATCATCCGCTCTCACAAAAATTTAAAACGTTTAAGATCATAAATAATACTTCTTTGAAATATGTCGGCGAAAATTTGGATATAGAACTTAATGGAACCTTGGTAGGTAAATCAATTATTACCGGTATCCCCATTAAGATTGACGATACTTCCTCAGGAAATTTTATTCGTTTCTCTAAGGTTGAAAGTGTTAGTTTCGACGGTTCATTTCTTGCCATTCCAGTAGTCTATAATAGTCAAAATTACGGTGTTCTTTGTTTTGAAAGCTTAAAGAAAAATGTTTATACTAACCAGGATGTCCAATTTTTAAAAAGTGCCGTTAATATTCTTTCTTATATTATCTACTCATATTCAACTCAAACACTGCTCAAAAGTTTCTTGGCTCTGGATATTGAAACTAAGACTTTGAACGCAGAGACCTTTAAGGAAAGGCTGACTTCCGATCTTTACAAAGCATCACAATTAAAAATTCCTGGTGCCCTGGCGCTTATTAAAATAGATGATTTTCTTGAGCAAGAATCTTTATTTGATGGAAACCCTTTCCCAAGAGTCCTAGCCACAGTATCCGAGACTATTAACGAAGAAATGACTCCCTTCAATCTTTTAGGAAGACTTAGCGAAAAAGTATTTGCAGTTTATTTCTTCAATGCTAACACAAAAGATGTTTTCCTTTGGGCGGAAAAATTGAGAGTTAAAATTGCCAGGAGGCCAATTGCCGTTGTTTCAAAGCAGACTACTTATACTGTATCAATTGGAGTTGCCTCTGCCAATGGTAAAGTAAACGCTGATGAGATTATTTTTAACGCCGACCTTGCACTTCAAAAGGCACTAGAAAAGGGCGGGAATACAGTCCGAAAT
>JAJYCM010000317.1 GCA_021778375.1 Bacteroidota bacterium | reverse complement strand
AACATTACAATAAAATACTTTTTCATTTTTCACCTTCCTATAATTGTATAAATAAAATGTTACAATACTATAACTTATAAATTGATATAAGGTTTTGTTTAAAGTTAATATTTTTGGATTAAAAGTCAAGTGTCAATGTCACTTGGCATTTTATTAAAAATAATTTATCTTTATTTTTGCAAAAAAAATAAAGAATTCGCTCTAAAAAGACGGAAATCCAATTTTTGGACTTTGATTATGAGCAGAAATCAAAACATTTTTTCAGTAAAAATACCTTTGTAGAGCGGACTCAATAATAAATTTAGATTATCTGTCACTTTCACAAACTCGGGGTGTAGCGCAGCCCGGTTAGCGCGCTTCGTTCGGGACGAAGAGGTCCCCGGTTCGAATCCGGGCACCCCGACATGAGCTAATGAAAAGCAGAAAATATCTTGAATGGTTCATTAATAACAGTTAACGCTTCCCGATTCAATCGGGAAGGTCCCCGGTTCGAATCCGGGCACCTAACAAACTTATACTAAAATATTATGCCTCAAAATCATTCATTCGATATAGTCTCTGATATTGACTTGCAGGAAGCAGATAATGCTGTTAACCAAGCAATAAAGGAAATCCATCAACGTTATGACCTTAAAGATTCAAACACTGAAATTGAACTTAACAAAAAAGACAAGTTAATTTCCATTAATACAAAAGATGATTACGCATTAAAGGCGAGTATTGATATTCTCCAAACTAGGTTTTTCCGTAGAGGTATATCTGTAAAGGCTTTGAAAATTGAAGAACCACAACCGGCAGCAAATGGCAGGCTAAAATCTGAGATAGCACTACAAAGTGGTATCTCCGGGGATAACGCAAGAACAATTACCAAGATGATCAAAGATTCTAAACTAAAAGTTACTGCACAAATCCAGGATGAAAAAATTAGAGTTCAAGCACCAAAGATAGATGATCTTCAGGCAGTAATTAAATTGATCAACGATGCCGAATTAAGTTTCCCAACTCAATTCGTTAACTTAAAATAACTCGCTACAAGCTCCCCTTTAGCAATCGGAAATTATAATACCACATAATTTCCGAAGTTCAATCCATAATCATTCTTAAAAAAGAAGAACTATCTTCATCATCATCTTTATTTTCGGAATTCACTTTATTTGTTTTATCTTTTGCCCAGTTGTACCTTGAGGCATCAAAGTTAAATCCGCTTTTGGGCGTTTCTTCATCTTTAGTTTTATCTTTGTCCTTATCATCGACAGAAGATTTTGGGCTTTTGACTCTGAAGAAGGTTGGTACATCCAAGTCATTTTGATCTACTTCGGAGTTTTCTAAGAAATTAAAACCGCCTCGGACAGATTCCTGATTTTTATATTTCTCTTGAGAATTCTTATTTGTTTTTGCATTAAAATTTTGGCGTGCGCTTTCAAACCCGGTAGCAATAACAGTGTAGGACACATAATCATTCATCTCTTCTTTTCTTACGCAGCCGAAAATTACATTTGATTCTTCGCCGGCTGCTTCAAAAATAACGTTATTTCCTTCGTTAATTTCCTGCATGGTAAGATTGCTTGAGCCAGTAACATTTAATAGGACGCTTTTAGCGCCTTTAATATTAACACCTTCTAATAAAGGACTGGAAATTGCTTTTTGTGCAGCTTCAATGGCGCGATTTTCTCCACTCGCAATTCCGCACCCCATTAAAGCTTCTCCGCTTTGATTCATTACGGCACGAACATCAGCAAAATCAACATTAATTAATCCTTCGATAGTTATTATATCGGCAATACCTCGGGTTGCTTCATACAAAACTTCGTTTGGTTTATCAAATGCTGCAAATGCATTTATGCTTTTATCAAGAATACTTAATAGCCTTTCATTAGGAATTATTATTAAGCTATCGACATGCTGCTTTAATTCTTGGATTCCTTGTTCGGCATTTAACATTCTCTTTTTACCTTCCCAACGGAAAGGTTTAGTAACTATTCCGACAACGAGCGAGCCAATACTTTTAGCAATTGAGGCGACAACGGGGGCACCCCCAGTTCCGGTACCGCCGCCCATACCGGCAGTAACAAAAACCATATCACTTCCTGAAAGAACTTCGGCAAGTTTTTCTCTATCTTCTTCAAGAGATTTTTTACCTACGTTGGGATCTGCACCTGCACCAAGCCCGCGAGTGATGTTAGTTCCGACTTGTATTTTGTGCGTTGCGCTGCTACTGTTTAGAACTTGAGCGTCAGTATTAACAGCAATATATTCAACTCCGACAAGCCCTCTTTTAATCATGCTTTCAATAGCATTGCAACCACCGCCGCCAACTCCTACAACTTTTAATATTGCGGACATAGACCTGCTTTTATCAAGTGTGGCAAATCGCGTCATTGTGACCTCCTTATTTGAAGTTTATAATTCATCAAAAAATTGTTGTACTCTTTTAAAGATTCCTGTAAATTTATTTTTTACTTGAGACTTTTTTGGTTTGATCAGGACTTGATATTCGCTTGATTTTCCACCGGGGATTCCTCTTATTAAACCTGCGACTGTTGCAAACTCCGGGCTTTCAATTTCATTTGACAATCCAGTGCCTAATTCCTGAGGTACGCCGATGCGTGTCGGAAGTCCGAATACCTCTTCTGCTAATTCAGTACATCCTTTCAAAAGCGAGCCGCCGCCAGTTAAAACTATTCCGGCTTTGATTTTATTTTTGAACCCTGCGCTTCTAATTTCATTATCAACCAATGCAAAAAGTTCTCGCATTCTGAGGCTGATTATTTGTGTTAACAAGCTAATGGGAATTTTTGCATTTCCTCTTGCACCAACACCACGGATCAAAATATCTTCATCTTTGATAATAGCGTTTTCAGTTGCATAGCCGTAATCCTTTTTTAATTTTTCGGCTTCTTCCGTGATTACTCCAAGCGACTCGCGGATGTCGTTCGTTACTTGATTTCCGGCAACGCCGATAACTTTTGTATGCTTAATAGCTTTATTGTGAAATATTGCGATGTCCGTGGTTCCTCCACCGATATCTATTAAAGCAACTCCTAAATCTTTCTCACTTTCTTCAAGAACAGATGAACTTGATGCTATGGGTTGCAGAATGTAATCTTGAACTTGAAGTCCAGCACGTTCAACAGATTTTTTTATATTTTGTATTGCCGGTATTGAAGCAAGCACGATATGATTAGTAGCCTCTAGTCTCGAGCCTGACATTCCTATTGGGTTTTCAATACCGCCTTGATAATCAACCATAAATTCTTCCGGAATAATATGCAAGATCTGCCGGTCAGATGGAATTCTAATTGTTCTTACATCAGCTTCAAGCCTTTCAAGGTCAGCTTTTGTAATTTCCTTATCTTCACCGCTAATGGTGACGTAATTTCTATGTC
>JAJYCM010000029.1 GCA_021778375.1 Bacteroidota bacterium | reverse complement strand
AAAGTTTCATGCTCGACTTGTCTAAAATATTTTTCTCCCTCTTCATCAAATATATCGACAATTTTTTTTCCTAATTTATTTTCTATCACGCGATCAAGATCATAAAAATCCCATCCGAGAGTATTAGCAAGTATAGGCCCTATCGTGCTCTTGCCGGATCCCATAAATCCTGTTAAATAAATAATTTTATTTTTCATATTCTTAAAAATAGTTCAAAATAAAAACCCCCAGAAAAGTTCTGAGGGTTAAAATCAGGAATATTTAGATTTTTTATTGATTAAAAAACTTTTGACGGTTATCAGTTATCTCAGCATTCTTTTTTAAGTTTGCAAGCCATTCACTTAAGAAAATATTTCTTTTTGCTTGCAGAAGATTTTGCCGAATGGCGCTTTTTTGATTTTCAAAGGCAGTTGAATCAAACGGAGTTCTATAAAGAACTTTGATCAAATAATAACCACTCGATCCTTTAATCGGTTCTGAAACAGTATTTAACTTTAATGTTTTTGATTTTGCAACAAAATTATATTCAAAACTAATGCTCTGAGCCGGAGTATTGGGTGTATATTGACCTGTTGTGTCTACTTTGATTTTAGGATCAATTGAAGGAGCCTTTGTCAAATCCCCGCCAATTTGATTTTTTATTGATTCAGCTTCCTTCTTGGCAATTTCAAATTTCTTTTCTCTAATCACCATTGATTTTACAAAGCCTCGAACTTCATCAAATGATTTTACACCTTCTTGAATTACT
Source organism: Bacteroidota bacterium (assembly GCA_021778375.1). Lineage (GTDB taxonomy): Bacteria > Bacteroidota > Ignavibacteria > Ignavibacteriales > Ignavibacteriaceae > FEN-1297. The sequence goes on along the minus strand of JAJYCM010000029.1, from coordinate 15,650 downwards.
CCTGATATTTTAGCAACAATAAATCCTTCCTGTGTATGAATAGGGTCACTTATTGAATTCAAGCTATTTTTGAAAGCAAAGTCTAATAAATAAGTACTAGCTCCTATACCGGGAATTGAATTAGCATCTTTAGTAAACGGCGGAGTTTCCAAAATTTTATAATTCATTAATTGAGCTTCTTTTTCAAAACTATCTTTATTTGCAATATATGCAAAGTCTTTAGCCTTACTAAGATTATTATCTTTAGTGGAAGCGGAAGGTGTAATAGTATTTATTAGCTGTTCAACAATATATTTTTTATCGGACTTGCCGGTAACTTTTATTATATGATATCCGAAATTTGTTTTAAGAGGTTTTTGAATTTCTCCAATCTTTCCAGAGAATACAGCCTTTTCAAACTCAGGAATCATCTGTCCTTTTCCGAACCATCCTAAATCTCCTCCGTTTCTAGCGCTGCCCGGATCTTTTGAAACTTGTTCAGCAACTTTCGCAAAATCAGCGCCGGCTTTTAACTCATCGTAGACTTTCATAGCATTATCATAATTTTGCTTATCATCGCCGCCGTTAATCAAAATATGCGAAGCTCTAACGAGAGGTTGATTTGAAGGAACGCTTCCAAGGAAATGATAAAGCGCATAACCCTGGCGCGATGCAACCGGGCCAAGAATATCTCCCGGCTTTGCATTTAATAATAAGTTATCTGCTTCCGGAGGGAAGGCATTCAATCCCAAAGTATCTTTCGAATAAGGGACAGAAGAATAAGTAGTAACTAGAGTTTTAAAACTTGTGGTATCGTTTTTCATTTCATCCAAAATACTTTGAAGAGTACTTTTTACAATTGCCGAATCATCAGCAGAAGCAATATTAGGGAAAACGACATACTTTAATTTTCGTTGAGATTTAATTTGGAATTTGTCGAGATTATTATTGTAATAATTCTTCAAGTCGTCATCTGTATATTTAATAACAGAATCGGGGATTTGGTTGATACCGACAAAGGCATATTGAGCATTTATCTTAGTATTCTGGTTTATAAATTCTTTTCTGACTTCTGCTTCGCCGACATTAACTGAGGCAAGAATCATACTTTGAAGTTTTTGATTTAATAGTGTTTGTCTAATATAATCTTCAGCTTGAATAAGAGGCTTGGCATTTCTTGGGTCAAGAATAGCGTTCATATACAACTGTTTATTGAACTTGCCAGTTGAATCCACAAAATTCTGCTTTAAGAATTGAGGCGGATTATCACTCATAATTACATCTTTGATTTCCTGATCAGTAACCGTTATACCCAATTTTTTAATTTGCTGCTCTAATAAGGTTTGCGTTACTACGGCATCCCAAACTTGGTCCCTAAACTGATCCATATTATCATCAGAAACATCTTTGCCGGTTTGAGCTTTTTGATTTTCCTTTTGAGTATCAATAGCTTTTGTAAATTCCTGATATGAAATTTCCTTACCGTTAATTGAACCGACATTATTTGACCTGGCACCAAAAACTTCCATTATATCGGAATTTGATACTATCATAAAAAGCGCAAAAAAAGCGCCCGTACCGATAATAAAGATCGGAGTTAAGCTTCTCATTTTGGACATCATGCCCATATAACGTTCTTCTCCACATAGTAGTTGAAAAATTTTAGCGAACAAAAATAGACACATAGTCGTAAAAAAGCAATCTAAATTGAACCTTATTATTATTTTAACTAATAACTCCTACTACGTAACCTTTGAAATACCAGTCTGTCGAGATTGTTTTTTGTATATAAATGTTAATTTGAATATTATATTGCGTGGTAATGTTTCGCCCCTCCGGGGCTTTTAGGTATTTTTGGAGGGATAAATATTTCTACTAATGTATCGCCCCGCTGGGGCTTTTTGATATAATTATAAACTATGGTGCTCTTGGCTTTCATAATTGTGGATCCTACACAAACGTAGCAAGCTACGCAAACCCCGCAAACGGGGCTAGCGGGCAGGCGCGCGCGCTGGTCCCGCAAAACGAGCAGAACCGCAAAGCGGTGACATATTAGTAGAAATAGATAAAAAAAAGATAAAACTCCGGAGGAGCGGCATATAAATATTTTATAGAGTGACGTTAACTAAAGAATATCTTTGGTCTTTGTATCGCGACTGTGTAGCTCTTAGATTCTTTTGAGCTATGACGAAATAATAATAATCTTAATTGGTATTGAAGTTGACTTTAATAAGCATCAAACATATTTTTGCTAAATATTAATTGAAGAGGGTTAAAATGGAAGAGAATAATGATTTTTTGAAATATGTCCCAATTTTTTCCGACTTAAGTGAGAATACACTAGAACAAATTTCGAAATTAGGGATGCGAAAATCTTTCACCAAAGATTCAGTTGTTTTGTTTGAGCATGAAACGGGTTCTGCATTGTTCGTAATTGTTCAAGGAAAGTTAAAAGTTTCCCGGGTTAGCGATGACGGCAAAGAGGTTATATTAACAATTTTGAGCGAATCTGATTTCTTTGGAGAAATGGCAATTCTTGACGGATTGGCAAGATCAGCTAACGTTACAGCGATGGAAGATTCCGAATTATTTATAATTCAGAGAAGTGAATTTTTAGATTTACTTCAAAACCATCCTGAGATCGCAATTGCACTTCTACAGGAGCTAACACAAAGACTCCGCTCCGCTGATATGAAAATAAAATCCTTATCACTTAAAGATGCCGAAGGTAAAGTTGCAACTGTTATTCTTCAACTTGCGGATGATATCGGAAAAATTAAGCAAGGTACAGTTGAAATTGAAAAATTGCCTTTTCAACATGATCTTGCAAACATGGCAGGAACTTCTCGCGAAACAATTTCCCGAACTCTGCATTCATTTGCAAAAAAAGGGATGGTGGAGCTTGACGGTTCAAAATTGAAAATTATTAACTATGAAAAATTTAAAGAGCTTTATGGGTAAGGTTGATCTGCATACCCATACAACACATTCAGATGGTGCGCTTACTCCAAAGGAACTAATTAAGAAAGCAAAAGACATAGGGATAGAGGTTATTAGCATAACCGATCATGATAACCTTGCGGGTTTTAGCGAAGCATCGGAGTATGGCAAAGAAATCGGCGTTGAAGTAATACCAGGTGTTGAAATAAGTACTGATGTAGAGGACAAAGAAGTACATATTCTTGCCTATTTTGTTGAGCCTTTCAATGAAGAACTTGAGCGTTATCTTCTGTTTTTTAGAGAAGAAAGGATGAAAAGAGCAATAAGAATTATTGCAAATTTAAACTCCATCGGATTCGATATCAGTATAGACGATGTTTTGAAAATTGCAAAAAATTCTGCTGTCGGCAGGCCCCATATCGCGCAGGCTATGCTAGCTAAGGAATTAATCACTTCTTATTATGAGGCATTTAATAAATTCATTGGTAATGGCTGTCCGGCTTACGAAAAGAAAGTTCATCTTTCTCCTCAAAGTGCATTTAAAATTATCAACGACGCGGGAGGTTTATCTTTTATTGCACATCCCGGGTATATGCAGGAATCATTGCTGAAAGAATTGATAACTGCAGGCGTTGATGGAATTGAAGTTGTTCACCCTTCGAACAGTCCACAACAAGTAAAATTTTATCGCGGAATAGTTAATGAATATTTTCTTCTTGAATCAGGCGGCTCAGATTTCCATGGCGGTAAAAGAGAAGATGATTATAATTTAGGCAACTATTATACAAGCATCTCTGTTGTTGAAGCGATGAGACAAAGGTTATTAAAAAACAGCGCATAAATTTTTAGGGAAAATTTAAATTAAGCATATGAATATTATCGAAGGAAATTTAGTTTGCGGAAATAATAAATACGCAATAGTAGTAAGCCGTTTTAATGAACTTATCGGACAAAAATTATTAGACGGGGCAATCGACTGTTTGAAAAGGCATGATTGCTTAGATAGTAATATCGATGTTATAAAAGTGCCCGGCGCTTTTGAAATACCATTAGCCGCAGCAAAATTAGCTGAAAGTAAAAAATATAACGCAATAATTTGTTTAGGTGTTGTAATAAAAGGAGCTACTCCACATTTTGATTATGTAGCCGGAGCTGCAAGCAGCGGGATTTTACAGACCTCACTAAAATATAATACCCCTGTTTCATTCGGAGTTCTTACAACAGATAATATTGAACAAGCTATTGAGCGAGCCGGTACAAAGTCCGGCAATAAAGGATGGGACGCTGCTATAGCCGCTATTGAGATGGCAAATCTTTTAGCAAAGATTTAATACCGTTTTAACTAATTTATGAGCCTTTCATTTAAAAATATTTTTGGGAAAAAATATATTCCAGCAGTTCTTATTTTTTTTTTAACACTTTTACTCTACCTCCCATCAATAAAAATCCCATTTGTCAATGATGAAATAGCTTTTATTCAACGCAACCAGCCAACTAATCTTTCGGATTTGCCCGGGCTCTTCAATAAGAAGGATTATGACGGATATTACTATAGACCAATAGGAAATTTTGTTTCAGGAGTATCTACCTTAGTTTTCCATTACAACTTTAAGTATTACAGAATAATTAATCTTCTTCTGCACGCAATAGCCGGAATCTTACTTTATTACTTCCTTTACTTTTTACTGCAAGACAATCAAAAAAAAATAATAATCGCTGTTTTCGCTGCTTTATTTTTCATTGCATTTCCATTGAACGATTATGTCATTTTTTGGCAGACAGATCTTTTTGACCGGCTTATGTTAATCTTTTATTTGGCCGGGTTATTAAACTTCGTGAGACACAATTTAAAGCCCGGATTCTTTTCATTATTGTTTTTCCTCATGGCCATGATGTCTAAAGAAATGGCATTCAGTTTTCCTCTGATAATTTTTCTAATTACTTTTTTCTTTAAAAATGCGGATAAGAGAATATACAAAAGCCTTTTGACTTCACTTCCCTATATTGCATTGATGGCTATATTTATTTTTCTGAGAATTATTCTTTTTAATAATGACGTATTCACAGCAAAAGACGCTCATTCGGCAGGGACTTTATTTGACATAATAAAAAATTATTCTCTTTTTTCAGGTTTGTTGGTTTTCCCATTTTTTATCAGAGAAATACAATTCTTTTTTTTATCCCACAAACTGCTCGCGGGCATTTTAATCATACCTTTAGCAATTCCGTTAATTTATTTTCTTTTTATTAGAATAAAAAGAGAACCGCTTTTAATATTTTTCATTCTATTTGTGGTAATAACAATTGCACCAGCAAGCAGATTATTTTTACGTTGGTACCTATATCTTCCCGAAGTTGGTTTCTCGGCTTTTCTTTCCTACTTAATTTTTTCATCAAAGGTTAGAGCTAATAAATTATCTTATATTTTAGCATCGGTAATTTTAGTTATTTACTCGGGAGCACTGGTAATAAAAGAGAAAAGCTGGGTTTATAATACAGAACAGTCTGTTTCAATCCTTAAGAATTTTATTGACAAGAATAAAGACGAGATAGAGCAGAGAGGAGTTGTAGATTTCTTAACTATACCTGCAAAGGTTGATGATATTCCAGTTTTTCAACTAGGATTCGATAAACTTTTCAACTTTTACGGAGGATTTCAAAAACCTGTCACAGTAAATGTTTACTCAAAAAGTTATCTGTCAAGTCTTTCCGACAGTATTTCATTTTTAAATCAGTCAAATAAACTAACATTAACCCAAACAGATGACAATTATTTTATACTTTTTAATAACGGGAAAAATCTTAATTTTGAATCGAACAATTTTATGAATGAAGACCAGAAAAAGCTCACTATTAAAATGCAGGAGTTGAAGAATAAGTTACTTTTTACCTTTTCAAAAGGAAAATTTATTATGCTAAAGGAATCAGAATGAAAAATATTCTCAGTATCTTATTATTGCTTGCAGTGACAGTGAAAATCAGCGCTCAGCAAGCTTTTAACTGGCAGAATTACACTGACATGAAAAACGTTCAGTCAATAACATCTTCGGGTAATGGGATTTGGGCAGCTACAAGCGGAGGCGCATTTTTTTATAATGCCGTTGCCGATTCCTTTAAGACTTTGCACAAAACAGACGGTTTATTTGGGGTATCCCTCTCGGCAGTTACAGTAGATAAATACGGAAAAGTTTGGTTTGGCAGTGATGATGGTTCAATTAGTGTCTACAATCCGGTAGATAATTCTGTTCACGTCATTCTTGATATTTATAACTCAAATTACACATCAAAACAAATAAACCAGCTTAGTGCAGTAGGCGATACAATTTTTGCATCAACTGCTTTCGGGATTTCTTTGATCGATCCGGTTCATTTAGTCTTTTATGATACATATTTTAAGTTCGGAAGTTTTACTTCAAACATTTCTGTTAACAGTGTACTTAAATCTGGATTAATTTATGTTGCAACTTCTTCAGGAGTTGCAATTCAAAAAAATAATGCTACAAATTTATCGGCTCCCGAATCATGGAATGTTTATTCTACTGCAAATAGCTTACCGTCAAATACAATTAACAAATTAGCCTTTTTTAATGGATCGTTATTAGCAGCGACTTCAAGCGGTTTATCTCAGTTCAACGGAACATCATGGCAGCCATTTGCAGTTCCATATAGCAATTTAAATGTTAATGATATTATTCCCGTTGGTGATTCACTTTTTATTTTATCCAACAACATAGTCAGTTTATACACAAACGGAATTTTGTCCAATGTTTATTCGAGCTCCTTTCCAATAAACCAGCTTACTTATTCTATTTCGTTCGGAATTGTTGCCTCAGGCACAAATGGAATTATTCTTATAAAAAACCCCAGTCAATTTATATTTCCGAACAGTCCGCAAGTAAATCAATTCCCAAGTTTGGCAGTAGACAACTCGGGAGTACTTTGGTCGGCAAGCGGCAGAGACCGGACCGGGCAAGGATTTTACAAGTATGACGGAAAGTCATGGACTAATTATAATACAGCGAACACTTCAATCTTGCCAAACAATTTCTATCATGTAGTATTTGCAGAGCCTGATAATTCAGTTTACTTTGGCGATTGGGGTTTTGGATTTTTGAAAGAAAAGAATAATCAGTTTGAATATTTTTCTCCGGCTACTACCGGAATGAATGGAATTCAAGGGTCGACTACAAATTTTTTAGTTATTTCAGGGTTTGCTACTGATTCCAGAAATAATTTATGGGTTCTTAATTACGGAGGCAGCGATCAGAAAGATTTGGCTATGCTTACTCCGGACAGTGTTTGGTATCATTTCTCAATTCCTGCAGCCAACGGACAATATTTTGAACAAAATTTTAACCTGGTGATAGATCAATACGATACCAAATGGTTTTCTTCTTACTATCCTAATCAATCCGGTTTATATTTCTTTAATGAAAACAAAACATACGACAATCCAAATGACGATATCTCAGGTTATTTGACTACAAACGATGGTCTAAACAGTAATTCAATTAACTCTGTTGTGGTAGATAGAAGGGGCGATGTTTGGATAGGTACAAACGTCGGCGTAAATATTATCACCAACACCGGAGGTATATTTTCCGGCGGAAAATCTTCGCTTGTTATTTCTTCTGTTTTTTCCCTGCGGACACAAACAATTAACTGTATTGCCGTTGATCCAATAAATCAAAAATGGATCGGAACAAACCAGGGTTTGATATTAGTTAATTCAGACGGTTCAAGCTTGCTTGCAGAATATGATTCTAAGAATAGTCCGCTTCTTTCCGATAACATTATAAGCCTTGCAATCGACCCAAATTCCGGAACTGTTTATGTAGGAACAGATGCCGGATTAACGTCATTTCAAACGTCAGCAATAAAACCGGTCGACAGCTTCTCTAAACTTTTTGTTTACCCGAGTCCTTTTGTCTTATCATCTGGCGGGGGGAACAAGCTAACAATAGACGGTTTGATCAAAGATTCCGAAATAAAAATTCTTTCAATCAGCGGGAAATTGATAAACGATTTCCAATCTCCGGGCGGAAGAGTTGCTTACTGGGACGGTACGGATTCAAACGGTAATCTTGTTAACACAGGTGTTTACTTGATTGTAGCATTCGATCAAACCGGAAACAGCGTAACGACATCGAAAGTTGCAGTTATCAGAAAATAATTCTTAGTCATTCTTTAAATAATCTTTTAATCGGTTAAAATTTCTAATGATTGATCTTTCCGGCGTATCCCTTCAATTTAACGGTAAATATCTTTTCCAAAATATTAATTACAAAATTAATTCGGGAGATAAAATTTCTCTTGTCGGAGCAAACGGTACAGGCAAATCATCGCTGCTAAAAATAATAAACGGAAACCTTCAGCCCGAGTCCGGGAAAATATTAAAACAAAAAGGAATTAGCATCGGGTATCTTCCCCAGGAGATGGTTGTTCACCAGGGGAAGACTCTGCTTGAAGAAGCTAAAAGTTCTTTAACAGACATTATAATATTGCAGGAAAAAGAGACGTTTATAACTAATCAACTTGCAGATGAAAGTATAAACGAAGAAGAAAGAGACGATTTGATCCATCAACTCGGTAATGTCCATTTAAGACTTGAAGAGCTTGATTCCTACAGCGCTACTTCCAAGGTGCAAAAGATACTAATAGGGCTTGGATTCGAGGAAGATGAATTTGAAAAATTGACAAATGAATTTTCAGGGGGCTGGCAAATGAGAATTGAACTTGCAAAAATTCTTATCACTCAGAATGATCTTTTACTGATGGATGAGCCTACAAATCATTTAGACCTTGATTCTCTCGAATGGCTGACGGGATTTCTTAAAAATTATAAAGGCGCGTTACTTACAGTATCGCACGATAAGAATTTCATTAACCGGGTAACCTCTAAAACTCTTGAAATTTTTATGGGAAAATTTTATACCTTCAGCGGAGATTATGATGCCTATTTAAAATTCAAAGATGAACGGGATTTACAACTTGCTAATCAATTTATACTTCAGCAAAAGAAAATAAAAGAGACCGAAAAATTTATAGAACGGTTCCGATACAAAGCCACCAAGTCAAAACAAGTTCAAAGCAGAATAAAACAGCTTGATAAAATTGAATTGATTGAGCTGCCGGAAAGCAAAGAGAATATTTCAATCAGCTTCCCTGAGCCGCCATCAAGCGGTAAAATGAATATAGAATTAAAGTCGATAACAAAATCTTTCGGAGAAAAGATTATTTTTTCCGGTTTAGATTTTCAGGTTAACCGCGGAGATAAGATTGCATTCGTCGGTCCAAACGGTGCGGGTAAAACTACGCTTGCAAAAATCATCTCCGGAAAAATCAACTTTGAAAAGGGGGAAAGAATAATCGGGCATAACACAATAATTTCATATTATGCTCAGGATGTTGCCGATAATTTGAATCCCGATTTTGATATAATCGAGACAGTCGATGGGATTGCAGAAGATAAAACGATCGGTCAATTGAGAACATTACTTGGCTCATTTCTCTTTACGGGTGACGATGTATTTAAGAAGGTCGGCGTTCTTTCAGGGGGAGAAAAAAGCAGAGTAGCATTGTCAAAGATTCTTCTTACAAAAGCAAACTTTATAATTCTCGATGAGCCGACAAATCATCTAGACATTTCTTCAAAGCAAGTTTTACAAAAAGCATTATTAGATTTTTCGGGATCGTTAATTCTTGTATCTCATGATGTAGATTTTTTAATTCCCATCGTTAATAAAGTTGTAGAGATAAGAAAAGGAGAAGTAAAATTATTTGAAGGCGGAATTGAATATTATTTGTCAAAAAAACAGCAATTGCAAAATGCAGATTTAGAATTGCCCGGGAATAAAAATGCTTCAACGGATGTCGTAAGCAAAAAGGATCAAAAAAGAATCGATGCCGAGCAACGGCAGAAGAGATACGCAGCAACAAAACACCTAATTAAAAAGATTACCGAGTTGGAAAATCAAATTGAACTTCTTGAAAAAAAAGAAAAGAAACTTGAGCATGATTTAACTCTACCGGAAATTTTCAGTAACCCTCAAAAAGCGAGAGAGACAACCTTTGAATTCGGCGAAACGAAAAAAAAATTACTTGAGAAAATAAAGGACTGGGAAAAAATTTCCGAAGAATTACAGGAAATTGAAAAACAATTCAGTTAGACTTTGAGGCCAAGAAATTCTTCTGCTAAAACAATTCCGCCATAAAGTGCGGCATCATCTCCTAACTTACTTTGAACTAATTTAACTGCCTTGGCAGTTTCAGCAAGTAAATTTTGGTTGAATGCGGTTCTTATTTTGAGAGTCATAAAATTGCCGAGCGCTTCAATCAATCCCCCACCTAAAACTACTTCGTCAACGTTTAATAAATTGGTCAAGCTTGCCAACGTGGTACCGATAACCTCGCAGGCATCGGAAACTCGTTTTACGACAACTTTATCATTAGCTTTGACTGCTGCAGCAATGGCTTTGCTTTTAATCGGTTTATTCTTGCCAGAAATTTTTGTAATTATAGTTTTCTTTTTTGCTTTAATATCCAGCTTTATATTTCTAACAATCGCAAGCCTGCTTGCAACGGTTTCAAAACAACCATAATTTCCGCACCCGCATTTTAAGCCGTTTTTATCTATAACTATGTGCCCAATTTCTCCCGCTGTAAAACTTGAACCACGATAAATTTTCCCATCGAAAATCAACGCACCTCCTATGCCGGTTCCGACAAAAACCACAAGCATATTTTTCTTATTCTTTCCAACGCCAAATTCCTTAATACCTAATGCGCCAAGGTTTACATCATTTTCAATTAAAACGGGAATGTTCACTAATTTTTCGAGCTGATCTTTTATGAAGAAATTTTTAAGACCAAGATTCGGTGCAAGCCCGACTCTACCAGTAAACGGATTAAGTGAACCCGGAATTCCAAGAGAGACGGCTTTAATATTTTTTAATTTTAATCCGGCTTCAGTAATTATCTGATTAACAACTTCGGCTAAAGCTTTAATTAAGGCACCCGGTTTGGCGCCGGCAGGAGTCGGCTTTTTAACCCTTGCAATAATTCCTTCTTTAGAATTTATAACAGCGGCTAAAATTTTCGTCCCACCCATATCTATACTGATTATATATTTCTTTTCCAGAGGACCTCCTAACGATAGAATATAGAAACAGATGTCTTGATAAGTAATGGAAAACTTACAAATATTTCTTTTGTTTTCAAAAGAAATCTTAACCTATTTTTTTTTATTATTGCTGCGTCATTTTTAAACTCTTAAATCAAACTAAAAAAAATTATCGATGACTAAAATTAGACCGCTAAAAAGGTTCGGACAAAACTATCTTGCCGATGATAATATATTAAGAAAGATAGCGGAAGAAATAAATCCCTCCAGAGGTGATTTGCTAGTAGAGATTGGTCCCGGGCTTGGCGCATTAACAAAATTCCTTTATGAGCGGGTTGATAATTTAATCGCTGTGGAAATTGACACTAGAGTAATTGAAAATCTTTTTTTAAAATTTCCGGAGTTAAGATTAATTACCAGCGATATTTTAGAATTTGATATAAAAGGTCTATCAGTCGAAAAGAGATCAAAAGTTAGGATTGTAGGCAATATTCCTTATAATTTGACTTCGCCGATTCTTTTCAAGATGATCGAAAACAATAATTATATTAATGACGCCGTTTTAATGGTACAATTTGAAGTTGCACAAAGAATAAACGCCAAGCGCGGGATAAAAGATTATGGTATTCTTGCTGTAATAATTCAATATTTTGCTGATGTTGAATTATGCTTTAAGGTTTCGCCGAATGTTTTTTACCCAAAGCCGAAAGTTTTTTCCGCCGTCATACACCTTCACTTTAAGGATAATAATCTACTTCCGGAAGAAAAACAATTCTTTATTAAAGTGGTAAAAGCGGCATTCGGTAATAGAAGAAAGACTTTAAAAAATTCATTAAGTAATAGTATATTTGCAAACTTAAATTTTGAAGGAAGCGGAATAGATTTATCTTTACGCGCCGAGCAATTGTCAATTGATGATTTTTTAAAGCTAACAAAATTTACTTACGAAAAATCTCAACTTAGTAATAACTAAACTACAAATAAAAAATATTCTCAAATCAGCGGATGAACTTAATAAAATCATTTATTTACAAACTAAAAGCATTCGACTTAGTTGTTGTTGTGTTTTATATCTTCTTAATTATACTTAATCTGGTCTTCCATAATGAGGTAACAAACTGGTTGTTATGGGATATGGTAAACCTTTTAATTATAGTTTTAGCAATTACAATTTCATTTTTTGAATTTAAGCATGACAACAGATTCTGGCGCATTATGCACTATTGGTATATCGCTCCTATAATACTATTAACCTTCAAGGAATTATATTATTTAGTTGAGCCAATTAGGCAGCATGACTATGACTGGCTTTTTATAAGAATAGACAGATGGATGTTTGGCGGAGATCCGGCAGCATATTTATTAAAATATTCATTCCCTCTTTTAACTGAAATTCTGCAGATTGTTTACAGCATGTTTTATTTACTGCCGATTATTTTGGGCTTAGCCTTCTTAAGAGATAAACGATACCTTGAACTTGATTATGCGGTTTTTTCAATTATTTACGGATTTTATTTATCATATCTCGGATATTTTGCGTTACCCGGAATAGGTCCTAGATTCACACTTCATCACTTCTCTTTTCTAAATCAAAAACTTCCCGGATTATGGCTTACACCGTATTTAAGAGATTTTATTGATGCAGGCGAGTCAATTCCTGCGGGTACGGCTAACCCAGCAGCTCTAGTCCAGCGTGATGTTTTCCCTAGCGGGCACACAATGATAACTTTAATCATTATGTATCTTTCGGTTAAATTAAAAAGCCGCTCACGCTATTTTTTTATACCAATCGGAACACTTTTGATTTTTGCGACGCTTTACTTATGGTATCATTATGTAATTGATTTGATAGCCGGATTAGCCTTTATGATTTTTTCTATATGGACCGGAAGATATATCTTTAATTGGTGGCAGAGACAGCTAGGGAAAGAAGAGTTTAACTATGACCAATATAAAAAGCCAAACAAGTAAATAATATGAGTGACAAAAAGAATAAAGTAAAAAAGATTTTTGATTCGATCGCTTTCCGTTATGATTTCTTAAACCATTTGTTAAGCTTTGGTACCGATTATTATTGGCGACGGAAGGCTCTTAAGCTAACCGGGTTGAATTCCGAATCCATCCTGCTTGACGTTGCATGCGGAACTGGTGACGTAGCAATCGAAGCTAGAAGGCAGGGAGTTATAAAGATTTTCGGAGCAGATTTCTCACTTAATATGCTGAAGCTTTTCAAGAAAAAAAGTAATTGGATCAAAGGTAATAATTTCCAAATGGTTGCTGAAAAGATGCCTGTAAAGAATGAATCGGTTACTAATATTACCGTTGCTTTCGGGGTGAGAAATTTTTACGATATACAGGAGGGCTTTAATTCTTTTTACAGCGCTTTAAAGAAGAACGGCAAAGCAACAATTATAGAATTTAGAATGCCGTCTAATCCAATTTTCAAACGATTATATAAATTTTACTTTAAAAAGATATTGCCGCTAATAGGCGGATTAGTTTCAGGCGACAAAGAAGCATACAATTATCTTCCTAATTCAGTTGAAGAGTTCGACGAAAAAATAAAATTGCCCGAACTTCTACAAAATTCGGGCTTTAGAAAAATTGAAAAGTATTATCTTACTTTAGGCATTGTACAAGTAATTATAGCCACAAAGTAATTCTTTTCACCAAGACCTATTTTAGATTATAAGAAAGCAAAGTTTGGGTTACAGTTGTAGTTGTATCACCCAGACTTACGCCGTTTCCACTGAATGCACTGAACACCGCTCCGCTTCCCTGCCACTTTACAATTCCGATATTTTGGACAAGCCAAGCAACAGCAGAGTAACTTTTTTTAGTAGGGGTGGCTAAAGGATTTGAAAGATCCGGGATGGTAAGATTTAAAACAAAGTTTACAACTGCGGCAGTCTGATTAGATTGACCGCTAGTTAAATTTAACGTAATAGGTTGAGTCCCTATGTAATTCGCGGTTACATTTATTACAGGAATACTTAATGGACCAATCTTTAACCCCATATCAAAAACGTCCCAAGTTTGCCCGCTTTGAAACGGAAATGAAAATGCTTTTAAAGTTGGACTAAAGGAAAGATATTTAATTAAAGAATCGGGGATTGAAGTAGACAATCCGGTAGTATCAAGGAAATAATCCACTTCCGAACTTGAGACTTTAAAGTAAGAAGTAGCTACATTAACGCCGGTGCCAAAAGCTAAAGTGTCAATTTCTTTTTGAAAAGTAATGCCGCCAATAACGGAAGTGCCGCTGTAAGTAGCTGATCTTGTTCCGGTAATTGTACCACCAGTTGAATCAGTTGCTTGGACTGCATAGACATAATTACTGCCATCCCCGCTCGGGAAGTAAACGGACGTACCGCTGGATGTATTTGGGCTAACAGAATTGCTATTCTTGCAAGCATTAAACAAGATTCCCGTCGATATTATTAGCGTGAACAATAAAATTATTTTTTTCATAGTCATTCCTACCTTTTCTTATTAATTATTTTTTTTAATTCATTAAATGCGATGGACCTGTGGCTAATTTTATTTTTTTCTTCTAAAGTCAATTCAGCCATTGTTTTTTGATAACCCACCGGCACGAAGAATGGATCATATCCAAAACCGCGCGTGCCTTTTCCATCTCTTATAATTTCTCCCTGGACCTCACCAAATGCGGATATAAATTTATTCCCGTCATAAAACACAGCAACGCAGACATATTTTGCTTTGTGAGGATTGGGAAAATTTTCCAGCTCAAATAGAAGCTTTTCATTATTCTCTTTATCCGTAGCGCTTTCGCCGGAATACCGGGCCGAATAAACCCCAGGTCTGCCATCTAACTGTTCAACCAAAATACCGGAATCATCTGCTATTACCGGAACTCTAAAATTATCATAAATCGTTTGGGCTTTAATTTTAGCATTCTCCTCGAAAGTGGAGCCGTCCTCAATTATATCAGGAATATCCAGACCTAATAACGATACAATTTTGAATTCCTTCTCTCCAAGGATTTCAGAGACTTCAATAATTTTCCCTTTATTCTTCGAAGCAAAAATTATATGATTCATCTTTGGGAAATCCTTGTTCTGATCTTATAAAAAATATTTATAAGAGCACCTACCGACGTCATAGAATTTAAGATTGAAAAAACCATATCCCCTAAGAAAAATGAATACAGCATAAGGGAAAAACTACCTATACTATTTAGAACTAAAAAATATCCATTTACCCTGCAATGTTTTTCTTTAATCGTATCAAAGGTTTGGGGTACCCAACTTGCCGCTAAGGTAACTAATCCTATATACCCTATTATGTGCATTATGATTCCGTAATTTTAAAATAATAAGAATTTTACGTTAATTAAAAAGTACTAAGATCTTGATTCATTCAATATATCTTCTGTCACCTCAAAGGCATATCTTAAGTGAGGGATCACAATAGAACCTCCTACAATTAGTGCCACGTTAAAGCTTTCATAAAGCTCCTCTTTAGTTGCGCCTTCTTGAATTGCTCTGTCGATATGATAAAAGATGCAATCGTTGCAGCGTAAAACCATTGAAGCTACAAGCCCCATCAATTCTTTTGTTTTAGCAGGTAAAGCACCGTTAATATA
>JAJYCM010000316.1 GCA_021778375.1 Bacteroidota bacterium | reverse complement strand
ACATTTACTTTCGTAACATTTTTAATTTTATCGGTTACCGTTTCGACAACCATATCTCCATTTACTAACCCGGATTTAATTTCTACATTATCTCCTAACTGTTTACCAATAATCACAGGTATTTCGATAGCTTTGTCATTTTTAACCATGAAAACAACCTGCTTTCCGTTTCGATTTACGACTGCGGTTTTAGGAATCGTTAAGATCGGTTTTTGATTAGCGCTATTTTGTTTATTCGATTTTGTTAAGAACATTACTTTTGCGCTCATTTCCGGGAGGACGCGGCTGTCATATTTCTTAAAGGCAACTTTTACCATAACGGTCGCCTTTGTTCGATCAGCCGTCGGAACAATTTTTGATACGTAACCGGCATAGTTGTAATCAGGATAAGCATCAAGTACAATCTCACAATTTTGATTAGGAGAAATTTTTTCGATGTTTGATTCTGAAACATCTGCTTCAACTTGAAGCGACCTCATATCGGCAATCGTAACTACCGCCCCTTTTGAATTTATGCTTGCTCCGAACGGGGCGACTATTTCACCTACATCAGCATCCTTTGTAAGTACAGTTCCATCAAACGGCGCGCGGATAATAGTATATTCCACAGCTACCTTTGCAGCATTTACATTAGCTTTGGAGAGGTCTATCGAAGCAAGAACTTGCTTATAATTTGCTTCCGAAGCATCAAGATCCGCTTGCGATGCAGAACCGGATTTAAATAATGCTTTTTCACGTTTGTATGTATCTTCCGCATTCTTTAAGCCGGATTTACTTAATTCTAAATTCGCTTCTGCTGCCTCAAGCTGGGCTTTAACATCACTATCTTCAAGCTTTGCAATTATTTCACCTTTTTTTACCTTATCTCCTTCAACAACGCCAAGGTAAACTAATCTGCCGGTTCCTTTTGAAGCTACTGCTGCTTTTCTCTGAGCAACCACATAACCGCTTGCAATTAATTCCGTAATTGATAATGAAGGCGATTGGAGCACAGCTTCGGTAAGCTTTACTTCTATACGCGACTTTAATAATAGGTTTAAAATTAAGTACCCTGCAATAATTAGAATTGCGATTAGAGAAATAATCGCGACCAGTTTAAACAATTTGTTATTAGCGCCGTAAAGTGTTTGTTTTTCGGTACGATTGATTTTTAACGAAGATAGATCTGAGTTTTTTGTTTCCATAAAATTTAATTTTGATTGAGAAAAAAAAGAATAAGGTAAAATATATTTGTGTCAAAATAATTAAAATACTGTATATTTTCATTAATTATTCTCATTAGTAAACATATTTCCCAAAATCATTTTAACAAACCACAAATCGGTGAACAAAATGCTTTTACCGGCGAATGATTGATAAATTAGCTTTGATTTCATAAAATAAAATCGCTATCATCCTATTTCTTTCCAAACTCCGCCTGTCTACACCCCAGATCTCCACTTTTCCTATTATGAGTTAAAATCTCATTTAGAGGCGACCTCTATCCAAATAAACGTTATTTTTTAAAGAAATTACTCTGGAACAATAATTGGATAATTAAATAGAAATTAAAAATAATTTCACAACGAAATACAAAGGAAAGAAATGAGCTTATCAGAAATTATTTTATATACGACAATTGGGGTTGCGCTATTATTTGTAATCTTTATTTCAATATCATTTATCGCTTATAAAGTTAAGAATCGCAATAAAGTGAAACCCTACATGCGCAACACAGCAATAACAAATAACAACTATAGAAAAACTTCTGAAATACTAAAGCCTGAAGCTATAATAGATAATCATATGATTAGTTATAATTATTTCGTTGAAGACCGTGAAAGGATAGTCCATTCAAATAATTATTTACGTCAACATGAATCAAAGCGTATGTTTAGATAGTAAATTCCATCGAGCTAACGAGGCGTTATTAATTTTTTGCTAATATTGTTGGTTTAGCAAACAGTGCATTATCGATGGGAATATTTATTTCAATTTTTTTAATCACGATTTGTTGTTTATAAGAGGTTCCTGGTGTATCAGAGTCTAGAATAAAAGAATACATCAGACCATTAACTCGCTTATAGTTCTTAAAATAGGTTTCTACTTTAACTTTCTTACCGTTTGATAAAATATTACCGACCCATTTAACTTCAAGGAAAGAATTACAATCAATAAAATCATCCCGTACATCGCCGTCTTTCATAGTGATAATAAGTTTGTATGCGTCTTTGCCGTTTATTTTTTCTTTACCGGCATAAGTAATTTTATTACCCTTTGATTTATAATCAACTAGCGGGCCCCCTATTTCAGCGCTTCCGGAACTATTATTTAGTTCGTCTGAATTCATTGGTCTAGCTGTATCACTTCCACTTAATGGATTCAATACCCAACCTGTTTTACCATTTGTTATTCTAATTATCTTTACCCCTTTAATTACTATTTCATCTCTCATTTTACCAGGACGCTTCATTTCAACTATAAAAGGTTTTGCAGAATCCTGTCCAAAGGAAATCTTCCCTTCAAGTCTCTGAGTTTCAACCCCTTTTATCTTTGCAATTCCTCCGCGCGCCGCAAGATTCTTTGATATAATTTCATAAGCTGTTTGCGCCTTTACTTGCGGTAATAAAAATAGAACAATTAGTACTGCATTGTAAAAATATAAAATCGAAAACTTAAAATCCGGTACTCTCTTAAGCATGTTGTTGTTCTTTTTAGTTATTAAAGAATTACGTCTTGATTCATTCGACTATAATTTTCTTTAGTAGCAAACTTATTGTTCACAACTGCATTCTTTGATTCCTTCTGCTTTTTCAAATGCTTCTTTTCCTTCTTTGAAAGAAAAATAAACAATTCCTAACGCGCCTAAACTATCAATATACCTAAACCCTGTCAAGCTGAAGATTAAACTAGCAGTCAGCAAAACGAGCGACATATATATGCAGACTTTCGTGCAATTTGCATCTGATATTATCGGCTTGTTGTTAAGCTTAGTCCCCACTGAAATTTTTAACTTCATTAAAATATACATTGCAGCCATAGAAATAACAGAAATAATAATTCCCGATACTGTAGTCTCCGGGCTCTTATGTAAATATACATTTAGAATAGATGAAATAATTAATCCAGCAGATAGGAAATAAAATCCAGTCCCAGTTATCTTAAGAGCTAATATCTCTGCATTATTCCTTTTACTGTTTGGATTTTTCATAATCCTTTTAATCATAACAAAGATACCGATTGCAGATACAGCTTCAATTATGCTATCGAATCCAAACCCGAAAAGAGTTAAAGCTTTATCACTATAACCAAAATAAATTGATACAATTCCTTCGACAATATTAAATAAAATAGTTGCTGCACTTAAAACTACCCCCGTTTGAAATAATTTCGCTTGGACTTTATCTATTATCTTGATATCTGATATTTC